>JANNYL010000270.1:0-3925 GCA_031410075.1 Flavobacteriales bacterium | reverse complement strand
CCGTTGCTGCTTCAGCTGCTGAACGGATTTCTCCAGATCGCCGTGCACGAGCTCCGTGTTCCAATCCACCTCGTTCAATTTGCTCGACACCACGTACTTCTTCGCCGCGTCGATGGTCTGGGCGAAGGGCAGCATCCATTCCGGCATCGGCCACGACACCGGTAAGCGCCATGCGGCCAACATCATTTCGTACGTCACGCGACCGAAAAGCAGGGCATCGCACCCGGCGATGTACTCCATGGCGTTGCGGTGCAGGTCTTCGTCCGCGATCCCCACGGTGTGATCGTAGCAGCCGTCAAGGGTGACGTTGATGGAGAAGCGGAGGGGGCGCATGAAATACAAGTATCGATATTGTTCCGGTGACCTAGCTCAGGGGTTGTTATCTCGATGCATGCCGCGTTGGATTTTTACAAGTGCTGATGGTAGAGCCCAAATCTCTGGTCTAGCTCCGTCCACAGGTCCCGACCTCGGCACGCGTTCAGCCTTCTGCTTTCGGATCAACCTGCGGAGCCCCGCCCACCATGCTTCCGTCGACGGAGCCGCAGGAGATCCGATGATGCGGTAGTGATTGCCGATCCATTCAAAACTCGACAGGCCTAAGCCACCGTCTGCACTGCGGGATCGCGTCCGGAGGTTCCACCAGATAACACCAGGATGGCCTTGACCGAAGTATGGCAAGGTGCGATCTGCTCCGGCACGTAATTCAGTCCAGCCAGACCACGGATCGTCCACGGTCAGTGGTTTTGCGCGTGAGTTCAGCATGGGTAACGGACCACTGGGAACGTGCCATATGCAGAACCGCCCATCCTCTACTTTGTCGAGTGAGGCTCGTGCCACCCACTGCCCCGGACCATTGGCGACAATGAAAGCCACATCGGGGTCAAGGTTTATGCATTCCAACAAGAGCGAAGCATCAGTCTCGTCGACATACAGCGGAAGCCACGTCTTGCCCATTGTGTGAACTCTTATCCCTTCTCAACCTTGGCCTTGATGTCATTCAGGTCTTGCAGGATCGCCTTCTTGATCATGCCCTTGAAGAAGACCATCAGTAGCGACTTCAGTTTGGCTGCGAAGCCTTGCGGCTGCGTCTCATGGATGCCGGTGAGCGTTACGCTGCAGTTGCCTTCTGAAATGCGATTGGTGGTGATGAATACGAAGCCACTGTCTTCTGCCCAGGTGGTGTAGAACTCGTTCTCCTTCGCCTCCGTGATCCACTTCTCCACGGTGGCCGGCTTGCCGAAGAGCATGCGGGTCTCTTTCCACTTCAAGCCAACTAGACCGGTCGCAGGCTTTTCGACCATCTCGATCTTCTCAACTCCGCTGAGGATCTGCGCGAATTTCGCGATGTCGGTGGTCGCAGCCCAGACCGCTGCCTTGGATGCGTTGATGGTGAGTTGGGCTTCGACGATCATCGCAAATTGGGTCAAGCCGACAACCGGTTCCGCAAGTCGGTCATAGAATCCGCCCATTCGGGATCGTCTTCCCAGAGCTCAGCCAACTCAGACTGTTCTCGTTGGATCCGGTCAAGTACCGATAAGGCCATTTGGACGGTAGCCGTTGGTGGCTTGGTCGGATGAGCGGAAACCCACTCAGCTATCTTCTCGGTGTATGCATTTACCGGGGTCGGTTTGCCACAAAGCCATGCCAAGACCTCGGCGGCAGCCACGGCTTCAGAAGCCACGTCCGCATCGAGATAGTCATCACCAACGTCCAACACTTGTTGGAGGGTTATCTCAATGTGTGAAAGATCCTCACACCCCTCAAGGTCGTAGGCCCAATCGTTAGCAGTGTCGTTGCCGAAGCTTGTGGCGTCCCATGCACCCATGGTCGTTGATGGTTTAGGTTAGAACAAATGTCGTGTGATAGTCGCCTTGGATCTGTTGATGGTGATTTGCGCTTCGACGGTCATGGTGTTCCTGCTATATGATCCATTGAGATGGATCTCCCTCGAAGTTGATCCTAATGCACTCGTACTGATCCGAATCATCTACGAGATGCATCGCAATCCCGTTGTTGAACTCTAGTACGATGAGCCGATCGTTGGGAGTGTCGCAGCGTGTGATTTCCACATTCATAACATCGAAGAAACCCGATTCTGGCCACCGGCCTTGTTCCCAGTGCGCAACGAGCTTGCCGTTACGAAACAAATTAATCGGGGACTCGACAACGAAGGTGACTCGTCCGAACGTGAAGTGGAGGTCGAACTGCCCCACTCTCAACTGCGTTGTGAACTCGCCGATAACGGGAGAGAGGTCGAGCTCTTTTGCGATGCGATGCATTCCTGACAAGCACTACTTCGGCTCCCACAACTCGATCTTGTTCCCCTCCGGATCATACACCCACGCGAAGCGGCCGTAGCCCTCATCCATCTGCTTGGGGTCGATGCGCACACCGTCGGCCTCGAGTTTCTTCAGCAGGCCATCCATGTCGCTCACGCGCAGGTTCAGCATGAACTGTTGCTTGTCGTTACCGAAGTAGTCGCTGTCACGCTTGAACGGCGAGAACACCGTGGGGCCGGCATCCTGTCGCCAGGTCCAGCCGTGGTCCGGGTCGTTGATGCCGAAGTGTTGGTAGTACCACTTGGCGAGCGCCTTGTGGTCGTCCGAGCGGAAGAAGAATCCGCCGATGCCGGTGACGTGTCGGGACATGGGTTGGTGGTCGGTCCAGCCAAGGTAAGCGGGCGACCATGTTATTCGCAGTCAGCCGTAGCTTTGGTTTCGCAAGACCATGAGCAAGACCCTCACCAAGCCTACCACCATAAAGCCGGTCCTCAACGGCCACAGCACCAACGGCGCTGGGAAGAAGACCGAACGCATCCCCGTAATGAAGACCTACAAGATCTTCATCGGCGGCAAGTTCCCGCGCACCGAGAGCGGGCGCTACTACCAAGTGAAGCTGAATGATGTCACCCCGGCGAAAGCCGGGGCACTCGCGAACATCTGCCGCAGCAGCCGCAAGGATGTGCGCGATGCTGTGATCGCAGCGCGCGGTGCCGTGAGCGGTTGGGCCGGTCGCAGTGCGTTCAACCGTGGGCAGATCCTTTACCGCATTGGCGAAATGCTGGAAGGTCGCACCGCACAGTTCGTGCATGAACTGGTGTTGCATGGCGCAACGCAGAAGCAAGCCGAACAGGAAGTGGCCACCGCGATCGATCGCTGGCTCCACTACGCCGGCTGGTGCGACAAGTACCAAGCGGTCTTCAGCAGCGTGAACCCCACGAACAGTTCGCACTTCAACTTCAGCGTGCAGGAACCCACCGGCGTCGTGGGGGTGATGTGCCCGAATACCTCCGGCCTCATCGGACTTGTTAGCATGATCGCGCCCGTGATCACGGGTGGCAACACGTGCGTGGTGGTGTCCAGTGAGAGCAAGCCTTTGCCAGCGGTCACTTTTGCCGAAGTACTCGCCACCAGCGACCTGCCCGGCGGCGTGGTGAATCTTTTGACCGGTTACCGCAGCGAGTTGCTGAAGCCTTTGGTGACGCATATGGACATGAACGCTCTAACGGTTGCGGATGCGACGAAAGAGGAGCGCGTGATGCTCGATGCAGAAGCCACCTGCAACTTGAAACGCGTGGTCTATCCGAAGGTGAGCGACTGGTTAAAAGAAGAAGGCCAATCACCGTACTTCATCCTCAACACGCAGGAGGTGAAGACCACTTGGCACCCGATCGAGAAGGGGCAGGGTGGGGGCGGGGGGTATTGAACCCGAGACCCATGCCCAAGCTCTACGAGTATTTCGGTCTGGTCTTTCTGATGTTCAGCAATGAACACAGCCCCATCCATGTGCACGTGCGTTACGGTGCTTACGAGTCGGTCCTCGAACTCATCATCCGCGATGGCAAGTTGGAGGGCGTGGTGTTCCGGAATCTCAGCAACAAGCGCGCACTCCCACCTGCCCAACAACGCGAGGCCGAGCGCTTCGT
>JANNYL010000269.1:0-13752 GCA_031410075.1 Flavobacteriales bacterium | reverse complement strand
TGTTCGCCACGCCCACGAGGAATTCGAGCGGATGGTGCGCTTTGAGGTAGAGGCTCTGGTAGCTCTCCACCGCGTAGCTCGCGCTGTGGCCCTTCGCAAAGCTGAAACTGGCGAAGCTTTCGATCTGCCGCCAGATCTCCTCCGCTTCACCGGGTGGATAGCCGCTCGCCTTGCAGTTGGCGAAGAACTTCTGCTCCACCATCTTGAACTCCGGCCGATCGCGGTAGCGGATGTTCATGCCGCGCCGCACTTGGTCCGCTTCTTCCAGGTCGAGGCCCGCGTACTGGCTGGCCACGCGGAGCACATCCTCCTGGTACACCATCACGCCGTAGGTCTCCGGCATGATCTCCAGTAATTTCGCTGGTGCCAGTTTCCGGCGTTCGGGATCATGGTGGCGCAGCAGGTACTCGCGCATCATGCCGCTCTCCGCCACGCCGGGACGAATGATGCTGCTCGCGGCAACGAGCCCTAGATAGTCGTCCACCTTCAGCTTCTTCAAGAGCATGCGCATGGCCGGGCTCTCCACATAAAAGCAGCCGATGGTGTTGCCGACCTTGATGAGCTCCTTGATCGCAGGATCCTGTTTGAAGCCCGGTATATCGTGGATGTCGATGTGCTCGCCCTTGCGCTCCACCAGTTCCACCGCATCGCGGATGTGGCCGAGCCCGCGTTGGCTAAGCAGGTCGAACTTGTGCAGGCCGAGGTCCTCCGCTTCGAGCATGCTGAACTGCGTAACGGGGAAACCTTTCGGCGGACGATGCAGCGCGGTGTAACGGGTGATGGGCCGTTCGCTAATGAGCACACCAGCCGCGTGGATGCCCAGGTGGTGCGGCATGCCGAGCAGGTGCTTCCCATAGCGGATCACCGCTTGCGCCACCTTGTCCAGCCCGGTGCTGCTGGCGCGCGCGCTGGGTCTGCCGCGCGCGTAGTAGCCGTGATCGCCTGCTGAAAGCGCATCGATCTCCTCGGGCGGAAGCCCCACGGCCTTGCCCAGCTCGCGTATGGCGCCGCGCCATTGGAAGGTGGTGTAGGTGGCGATCTGCGCCACATGATGGTGGCCGCCTTTTCCTTCGTTGTATTTGGCGAAGACATAGCGGTACACCTCATCGCGGTCCTTCCAACTGAAGTCGATGTCGAAGTCGGGCGGTTTTTTGCGCGCGGTGCTGATGAAGCGTTCGAAGTAGAGGTCCAACTCGATGGGATCCACATCGGTGATGCCCAAGCAATAGGCCACCAGGCTGTTGGCGCCGCTCCCTCTTCCCACGTGGAAGAAGCCCTTGCTGCGCGCGAACCGCACGATGTCCTGGTTGATGAGGAAGTAGCTGATGAAGCCCATGCGCTCGATCACGTCGAGCTCATGCTCCATGCGCGCGAGCACCTTGGGTGTTGCGTTCGGGTAGCGGTACAGCAGGCCTTCGCGTGTATCGCGGTGAAGCTTCTCACGATCGTGCGCGCGGCTTGCACCAACCACCTCCTGCGTCTTGTCCTTTCCATCGAAGGCGATGCTGCACGACTCCAGCAATCGCTGCGTGTGGTCCAACAGCTGTGGGAAGTCGCGGTAGATGCGCCGTACTTCCTCCTCCGTGCGGAAGCTCTCGTCAGGTGCCGCCAATTCCTCCGTGGGCAACATGCTCACCACCGTGTTCTTCGCCACGGTGCGCAGCAAACGATGCGTGTTGAAGTCCCTCGGGCTCGACCCGGGGTTGCTGCGGAAGGTGACGGGCAATAGTGCGACAAGCTCGTGTGTTCGTTTCGCCCACGGGCTGAAAGGCAATCGTGTGAGGTCGGAGGGCTTGATGCCAATGCGCTCGTTGGGACGGAGCTGCGCGGGTGCTGCGTTGAAGGGATAGATGAAGAAGGCGCCTGACAGTTCCGGGGCGCGTTCGGGCAAGGTCTCACCATCCAACAGATGCGGGCTGAGCAATTCACACAGCTGCTGGAAGCCATTGTTGTCCTTCGCTAGGCCGATGTACAGCAGGCGATGGCCTTGGCGGAACTCGATCCCGGCAATGGGTCGCACATCGAAGCGCTTCGCATCGCGCACCAGATCGGGGATGCCCGCTGTACAATGGATGTCGGTGAGCGCGAGCGTGCGCACTCCCGCCTTCTGCGCTTCTTCCAAGAGCGCTTCGGGCTTCATCACTCCGTACTTGAAGCTGAACCAGCTGTGGCAGTTGAGGAACATTTGGAGAATTCAAAAGCGCATGTACATTTGACGCGAAAACCGTCATATGATTGGCGGTAAAATAGTCAAACCCATGGCCGGCAACACCACCTTCGGAACCAACATCAAACTGCTACGCGCCCGCCGAGGCCGCAGCCAAGAGGAAACCGCCATCGCCCTCGATGTGAAGCGATCCAGTTGGAGCGGCTACGAGAACGGTAGCGCCGAACCCAATCTGGACCTGCTGATCCGCATCAGCGACTACTTCAAACTGAGCACCGACAAACTGCTGAAGCACAACCTCACGGAGTTGAGCGAAAGCCAGCTGGGCATTTTGGAGCGGGGTGGCGATGTGGACATGACGGGCAAACGCCTACGCGTGCTGGCCACTACGGTGGATCGCGACAACCGTGAGAACGTGGAACTGGTGCCCGAAAAAGCACGGGCCGGTTACGCCATGGGCTATGCCGATCCGGAGTACATCAGCATTCTACCCACCTTCCAAATGCCTTTTCTGGCGCGCGATCGCAAGTACCGAACCTTCCAGATCAGTGGCGACAGCATGCCACCGGTTAGCGATGGTTCGTGGGTAACCGGCGAGTACGTTCAGAACTGGCAAATGATCCGAGACGGGCAGCCGTACATCGTGGTTACCAAAGAAGACGGCATTGTGTTCAAGGTGGTGTACAACAAATTGAAAGAGAACGGAACACTGTTGTTGTGCAGCACCAATCCGATCTATTCGCCTTACGAAGCAGGCATAGGCAACGTGCTGGAGATCTGGAAATTCGTACACTTCATCAGCAGCGAACTTCCGGAGCCGAACCTGAGCCGCGACGAACTGGCCCGCAGTGTGATCGATCTGCGCAAGGAGGTAGGCCAGTTGCGTATGAGCATGGAGCAGCAAGGGCGCTTGGCACTTTGAGGCCTCAAGTGGCTTGAAATACAGGTATTTCCTTGTGGAAAACATCTGCCGAACAACCTGTGATAGTTAGGGTTGGGTGGGCTATGTTTGAAGCCGCTATTGACCCCCTTCCTCTGCGGCGTATCGCTGCTACGAAAAAATGACCCGATGAAAGACCTGTACACGAATTTCTGCAGCGTTAAAAAAGGCGCTTGGATGACTTTGGCCGCGGCCAGTGCTTTGCTGAATACCAACGTGAATGCACAGCTCAACGTCGCTGCGGTGAACACAGCCTATGTTATCAACTTCGATGGCACTGTGGGTGGCGTTGAAAGTGGTGTATGGGCAGGTGGTGGTTTTCAGCCCGTGCCCATCAATGGCCGGTTGGATAGCGATGCTTGGGCGATCACGGGCTTCAGTGATGGTTCGTTGGCCTTCGGTGGCACGCAGGTCACCGCAGCTACCGATTTCCGCCGAGGAACTACGGCCCCAGGCAATGGTGTGGTTGCAGCAGGTGGTATCTATTCGTTCGGTGGCGCTGGTATCACCGGTCGCGCATTGGGTGTTCAACCAGGTGCTGCGGACTTCACACCAGGAACGTTCACCCTGCGTGTGCAGAACAACACGGGTAGCACGCTTACGGCTTTCGACCTTGCATACGATGTGTACTATCGGAACGACCAAGGGTTCTCGAACGATTTCAACCTGTACTATTCTGACGACAATATCACGTACACACATGTTCCTTCGCAAGATGTGGTTTCGCCCGCTGCCGCCGCTGGTGCAGCCTGGGTGGCCAATGCGCGCGCAACCACGGTGAGTGGGGTAAATGTTCCGAACGGTCAGTACCTCTATGTGCGTTGGAGAGGTGATGACGTGAGCGGTTCAGGTTCGCGCGATGAGTTTGCTTTGGACAACATCAGTGTGACCGGTCGGGCTTACACACTTGTGCGTTATACAGCCTCAACAGCATCGGTTAACGAGAGTGTTGGAACAACCACTATCACGGCATCGATCATAAATCCACACCCAACGAACGCGACCACGGTGGATGTGGCGCTTACCAGTGGCAGTGCCGCACGCATCAATGGCTACACAACGCAGACGCTCACCTTTCCCGGTGGAAGTTTGGCGAACCAATCCGCGACCATAACGGTAACGGACAATGGCGCTTGTGATGGTAACGAGATCGAAGTGTTCACCCTTCAGAATGTAACGGGTGGCATCACACCAAGTATTGGTATACCCAACACACACACACTTACTATCGACGACGATGAGACCGCACAAGTCACGTTCGGGCAGGCCTTCGACGGTGGTGTTGGCGACACATGGGCGATAACCGCTGGTGCCGGAAATCAAAGCAGTGCAACAGGTGCCGGTGACACCCCAGCGAACCAACGAATTCTGTCTGCCACACAGTCTTGGCAGGTGAACAATGGTACAGTAACTCTTGACCTCGGTACAGTAAGTACGGTGGATTGGACAGGAATAACATTGAACGCTCGTCTATCGAGCACGTCGGTTACCGCTGTGAACGGTGCAGATGGGGGAGACTCTGTTGCCTTCTTTGTGAATATCAACGGTGCGGGGTTCCCTACTGATGCGGATATCAGCGTAGCGGGTAACAGTAATAGGCGCTTTGGTTACGGAGCCACCGGAATAGCTACTACCACAGCTGGAACACCTGTGAATTACATCTGCAATTTCCTGGGCAACGGGATCGATTACTCAACGGTGCAGATAACGATACCGAACGGCACCAGCACGGTTGCTCTTCGTGTTATCGGTAAGAACAATAGTGTTGACGAAGTATGGAACATCGACAATGTGAGCATGAGCGGTACACTTTGCTCACCAGTTTATTACAGCCGTGCGAACGGTAGCGAAGTGACCGGTACTTGGTCTACTGCCCGCACAGGCTTGCCAGCTGCAGGCGTGGTAACGTTCAACAAGAACGCGACGATGGTGGTGCAGAACACGCACAACGTTGCCACCACGAACAATGCCAGTATCGCACTGCGCAATTTGAATGTTGAAACCGGCGGAACGCTGGGACTTACCGGTGTTAGCACGGTCGAGATCAACGGACCGACCTTCGATATTGACGGCACTTTCACAGCAGCGGACGATGACATTGATCTCTTCAGCGATGAACTGACCACTATTTCAGGAAGCGCAGGAACGATCGACGTGAACAACATGACGTTGGACGGCTTTGGTGCACAAGTCACGGTGAACACCCTGAAGATCCGTGGCACGCTGCAATTGGACAATGGCAATTTTGATGCGAATCTCAAGGAAGTACAACTGATCAGTACCGTTACAGGCACTGCACGATTGGGGCCTGTGGCTCCGACGGCCAGTTTCAGCAGCAGATTGCGCATCGAACGGTTTATCCCTGCCGGGGCTACGGATTGGCGTTTGTTGTGCTCGCCGATGGCGGGTGATGTGGTGACTGATTGGACGGATGATTTCTTTACTGCAGGCTTCCCGGGTTCGGCCTATCCCAATTTCTACAGCCCTCCCAATAGCCTCATTTTTTGGCCGAGCGTTCGCAAGTACGATGAGACCAATGCAGGCCTGCTGGATCTGGATGGATTGGTCGGTGTTTCCAGTGTCTCGGAACCACTCACTGTGGGCAAAGGATTTGCTGCGTGGAGCGGTACGACTTTGAATACGACCACGGCTTTCAATGTGGATGTGCGCGGTTTACCCACCGTAGCCAGCTCACCGTTCACTATACCGATGAGCTATACGAATACACCTGCCACTGCAGCTGTGGACGGCCTCAATCTGGTTGGTAATCCGTTGCCTTCACCGATCGACTTCGGCTCCCTCAGCCTCGGTGCCGATGTGGACAATAACTACTACATCTACGATCCAGGCAGTGGGTTGAACGTAGGTTGGGATGAGACGACTTCGACCGGCACAGGAGGCTGCAATGGCAACATCCAGAGCAGCCAAGGTTTCTGGTTGCATTGCACAGGTGCCGCGAACACGGTTACTGTGACAGAAAGCGCCAAAGTGCTGGAGCCCATCAACGGCGGTGTGTTCAGTGATCAAGAAGAAAATCGTCCGATGGTGCGGTTGCGCCTGAGCGGAAATGGCAATGCGTACACCGACGAAGCTTTGGTGCACTTCATCGCTGGCAGCCCAGACTATGGTACTCCGGACATGGTGAAGTTGAGCTTCGCTAATGATAACGCTATGCGGATCACGACCAAAGCAACCAGTGGCGAGGACCTGATGATCAACGCCTATGGTGAGTTGATCAGCGCTTTGGATATTGCAGTTAAGGTGCAAGTGCCAGCAAGCGGCGATTACAGCATTGCTCTTGCAGATGTTGGACCAGCAATTGGCCGCGCCTGCATGACCTTGGAAGATCTTCTCACTGGCACATCAACCGCGGTCACGGAAGGTGCAGTGCTGAATTTCAGTATTGATGCGACTGCACCAGTAGAACCAGCGCGCTTCGTATTGCACGTTGGCCAGCCTGTGGTTACGACCATCACCAACGCCACGTGTGCGGACTCCAACAATGGAACACTGGTAGTGACCGGCCCGAATGCAGGGCCGTTGAACTACATGATCGTTCTGCCAAGCGGAGATGTCATCTCTGAAACGGAGGTGATCGGTGCGCAAACGTTCAACAACTTGGCTGCAGGCGATTACCAGCTTTATGTGGAGGGCAATACTGGTTGTGGCGCGCTTTCGCAGGACATCAGGATCGAAGCCCCCGGTTTGCTAGCTGGTGAAGCCACAACGCACAATGCTGTATGCGCGATCGCTGCCGATGGTTCTGCCGATCTGATGGTAATGGGCGGTGTGGCACCATACGGTTTTGCATGGAGCGATGGATCGACCTCAGAAGATCTCTCGAACGTGTCATCCGGTAATTATTCGGTCATTGTCACTGATGCGAACGGATGCGAAGCTGAATTAGCCAACGTGAACATTGGTGCTGATGGCGGCCCAGTTGCCGCCTTCGAATCTTCCACCAACGAAGTGGATGTTGATGTGGATGTCTTCTTCTTCAATATGGGTACCTATGGCTTGAGCTACACTTGGGATCTTGGGGATGGCACAATAACCACCGAGACCGAACCAGTTCATCAGTATGCTGCAGCAGGTGTTTACACTGTCACTCTTACCACCACGAACGGTGAGTGCTCCGATATCGTTAGCCATGATATTCTGGTGAGCGGATCAACGGGTATCTCTGCGAACGAGTTGATCGGCATGAACGCATGGACCGAAGGCTCACAGTTCATTGTGCAGTGGCAGGTGGAAGGGGCCAAGAGCATTCGTGCTGAATTGATCGATGCGACCGGTCGCACCGTGGTTCAGCGCAGTGCAAAGGGTGCGATGGGGCGTGTATCGATCACAGCCCAAGAGCTTCCTGCTGGCGTATACTATGTTCGTTTGAGGGCTGGCAGTGTTGAACGCACGTTCAAACTGCCGCTTGTTCGCTGAACTTCAATTGATCTTTGAGCGAAGGCCCTCCTTGAGAGGGTTTTCGCTTTTTTAGCCCGATGGTCCGTCACTTCCGCATCGGTTACTTTGCACACATGATCACCATTCCACATTCCATCCTCTGGTTTCAGCGATGCCCGAAATTGGTAGCTGCTACCTGCGTGATGATGTTCTCAGGTTGTTTGACCATTGAGGAGAACTACACGTTCAAGAAGGATGGATCGGGTACCATGGAGTACGTGGTTGACCTGAGCGAGATGGGAGCACTGATGAAAGGCCTTCCTGGAGGTGATAGCCAGGACGATGGTCTGCAACAGATGGATATGAAGGACAACATCGCCAAGCTTGAGGCATTACCGGGCATTAGGAAAGCCAAGCTCAAGAAGGAAAAAGACGGGTTCGTGCAACGGCTGAGCTTTCGCTTCGAGGATCTGAAGGCGTTGAATGGGGCTTTGAACACACTGATGCCGGATAGCTCTGGAAAACAAGAGGAATTCTTCCGATGGGAGGGAAACACCTTGGTTCGCCGCAATAACCGCCACGCCACCGAGTTGGGTGGGAGCATGGGTGGTGGTTCGGGTGATACGACCGACATGTCGATGATGCTGCAAAGCATGCGTTACAAATACAGTTTCAAATTCGCTGGAGATATCGTGAATACAGAAGTCGCTAAGGGTGTAGTGAAAGAGTCGATCGGTACGAAAGCGGTAAAGCTGAATACTGATTGGTCTGTGATCACCTTGGATCCTACCGCACTGGACGTTCGGATCGAATTGGTAAGGCGATAGTGGTTGTAATACCGACGGTTCCTCCCCCTCCTGTTGTCCTTCGGATCGCCCGTCTATCTTCGTTGCCTCATCAACAACACCCTATGAAATTACTGATCATGGCCACGTTGGCCTTGCCGTTCTTGGCAGGTTGCAACTCAAACCAGAGCGACGCCAAGACTTCGGTTAATAAGGATACAGCAACTGTTGTCCCGGACAGCTTCATCTGGCAAACCGAGCAATTCGCCGACGCGCGGATCCTTCGCTATCAAATACCAGGATGGGAACAATTACCGGTGCAGGAGAAGAAATTGGCCTACTACCTGACAATGGCTGGCTTGGCTGGGCGCGATATCATGTGGGATCAGAACTACAAGTACAATTTGCGTATTCGCCGCGCTTTGGAAAAGGTCATTGCAGGTTACAAGGGTGATAAGAACGCTGATGATTGGAAGCATTTCATGGAGTATTCCAAGGAAGTGTTCTTCAGCAATGGGATCCACCACCACTACGGAATGGACAAGTTCACCCCGGCATTTTCCCGCGAATGGTTCGAAGGGGAATTGAAAGGAGCGAACAGCTCGTTGGCCCCTGAAGTGCTTGAAGCCATGTTCAACCCGGCGATCGACGCAAAAAAAGTGAGTCTTGACGCGACCAAGGATCTGCAACTCGCTAGCGCAGTGAACTTCTATGGCGACGATGTGACGGAAAAAGAGGTGGAATCCTTCTACGGTGCCATGAAGCAGCCCATCGATTCGATGCCGCTCAGTTTCGGTCTCAATAGCAAGCTGGACAAGGAGAACGGCAAGCTGGTGGAGCGCACGTGGAAGGAGGGAGGTATGTACAGTGCCGCTCTTACCGAAGTGAACCAGTGGCTGGCAAAGGCGAAAGAGGTTGCCTGCAACGAACAGCAACGCACCGCCATCGGCCTCCTGATGGACTATTTCCGCACGGGTGATCTGAAGACATGGGATGACTTCAACGTCGCTTGGGTGAAGGACACCGCAAGTACTGTCGATTTCATCCTTGGTTTCGTTGAGGTCTATAATGACCCGATGGGCAAGCGTGGTAGTTTCGAGAGCTGTGTGGAGGTGACGGATCCCGTTGCCACCAAGAACATGCATGTGATTCAGGAGAATTCCCAATGGTTCGAAGACAACAGCCCGCTGATGCCCCAGCACAAGAAAAAGGAAGTTATGGGCATCACGTACAAATTCGTGAATACGGCTGGGGAGGCCGGCGATGCCGCGCCATCCACTCCGATCGGTGTGAACTTGCCGAACGCCAATTGGATCCGGGAGATCGGTAGCAAGAGCGTGAGTTTGGGTAACATTAGTGATGCCTATGAGAAGAGCAGCGGTAAGAGCGCGCTGGAGATCTTCTGTAACGACAAGGAAGAGATCGATCGAGCGATCACCCATGGTGCGCTCGCTGGCAAGCTGCACACAGCATTGCACGAGGTCATCGGTCATGCCAGTGGTCAGCTTGAGCCCGGCATCGGCGAAACGGATGCGACCTTGAAGAATTACGCCAGTACGCTGGAGGAAGGCCGTGCTGACCTCGTGGCACTGTATTACATGATGGATCCGAAGTTGGTGGAAATGGGCGTGATGCCGAGTTTGGAAGTGGGCAAAACGGAATACGATGGGTATATACGGAGCGGACTGCTCGCGCAGCTGCGCCGCATCAAAGAGGGCAAAGACATTGAGGAAGCTCATATGCGCAACCGCCATTGGGTGAGTGCGTGGGTCGTTGAGAAGGGTATGAAAGACAACGTCGTTGCTCGTGTTGAGCGTGAGGGTAACGTGTACTATGACATCCAGGATTATGACAAACTCCGCGGCCTCTTCGGCGAACTTCTGCGAGAAGTGCAGCGCATCAAAAGCCAAGGCGACTACGCGGCGGGTAAGGCTCTCGTAGAAGGCTACGGGGTGAAGGTGGATCCGAAGCTGCACGCACAAGTGCTTGAGCGCTCGAAGAAGATCACCACAGCACCGTATGCAGGCTTCATCCAACCGCGTCTGGTTCCGGTTGTGGACTCGAACGGGGCCATCAGTGATATCAAGGTGGAGTATCCGAACGATTTCATTGAACAAATGCTCGAGTACGGTTCGAAGCACAGCTTCCTTCCAGATTCCAATTGAACGATCCTACGATCAAGGAAAGGCGGCTTATCGGCCGCCTTTCTTATTTCGTCCCGTTCGAGAGAAGCGAATTTTCAAGGAATTCACGTTCCTCTGAAACCCTTTTGGAAACATGCCGTTGTAATGGTTGTCCAAGTAGTTCAAAGGTCAATCTGAAGAGTCACGTTGCCCCTGCCTAGGTCTCAGACCGGTGGGGGTTTCGTGCGTCTGGATGTTCCATGTTCATTGGCAAAGAACATTTGCCGCCCAAGAGGCGATCAGCATTTCCGGCTTGGTTCGCGCTTCATATCCTCGAGCACGCACATAACCCACCGCGGTCGTATGCAGTTTATGTGAAGCGAAACGTGGATCACAGTTGATGTCCATGTCAATTCTGCTTACGGTAACGCCCCCTTCGTTGCGTAAGACCTCAGCGACTTCAAGGCTCCGTTCCACCTCTCCCCATAAACGGGTCCACAGATCCCTGATACGCGCCTGCTTTTCGCGGCGATAGAGCACATGGGCACCATTGCGGTGATATCGCAGAACGACCGTGGTCGTGTAGACAGTATAGCCCGAGTGGTTCTGACTATCACTACCTACCAGTACTTCCACCCCAGGATTGGCGGTCAAGGCGGCATGCACATGCTCGAGCAAATGCACCGGCGCACCATCGTTCATCTCATGGAATCCATTCATGGCAGCAGCAAGGTAGTTGACCAACAGGCGAAGAACTTAGTGCGGTTGGATCGGGCATGCGTCTATATTTGCGCCCCCTGCGAAGAAAAAAAATCACTTACCGAAGTGGCGGAATTGGTAGACGCGCACGTTTCAGGGGCGTGTGACCGTAAGGTTGTGCGGGTTCGAGTCCCGCCTTCGGTACTGCGAAGCGGCGAAAGCCGCTTCGTTCATTTCGGGCCTTGGCCCCATTCAGCCCGGTGCTCGTATTGCTGATGTGGGGAACTTGATCCACTGTCATGTTTTCGATCCTTTTTCTGTGATGACGATCACGCAGGGGATACGCAGGTAGCTTTGCCGAGTATCGAACAATGGCCAGCAAGCGATTCCGCACTCGGCGTCAGTGGACGAACACGATACTCTGGAGTATTGTTTCCTTGTTCATGATCATTGCGTCGGTTGCGATCAGCGGGATGATGGGGAACTTGTTCTTCTTTCGAACGGCACTCGTGATCTGGCTCGTTGGATCGTGTTTTTCAATTGCCTTTGATCACCCCAAGGGGATCACCTATATGATCGATGGGGATGTTCTGGTCCTAAGGCGGAAAGGGACGACAGAACGGATCCCGTTATCAGAGATCAATGATTCGACTCTGCTGGATCGGCGAGCAGCGCGAAGTGTGATCCAGGAGAAGGTGAGATCCGCGACCATTACTGGCGCAAGCAAAGTGGAGTTACAAGAGATGAGGAATGCATTCACACGATGGTGCACGGTTGATATTGGAATGAAGTCATACACATTCAATATTGGTCGCGACCTGATCGATAATCGCCCGGATGCGAAGCATGACTTGATCCTATTACGGTTGAGTACCGGGCGCATGATGCTGCTTTCCCCGGTGTACAATCAGGACATGGTGGTTTCGTTGAACCGCACATCACATTTGGCGGAACAGGACAGGCGTAGAGCTTGAGATAACGCCTATTTCAGCCGCAATCGCTGGCCCACCCGCAATTTGCTCCGGACCCCAATTCGATTGGCGGAACAAAGCGCTCTCACTGTTGTGCGCTGACGTCTTGCGATGGAAGAAAGAGTATCACCACGACGCACTTTATAGGAACCACCAACCTTTGTATGAGCGTTTCCAGAGGGTATCACGGTGAATAAACCCGGGTGCACAAGCAATGTGGTGGCGCGTAGTTCTCCTTCTTTGACATTGAAGAACAGTTGTGGGTCGATGGGCTGCCCTAGATACCTCGTTTCAAAATGCAGGTGTGCCCCGGTGCTGCGCCCCGTGCTTCCCCCAAGACCGATCAGGTCACCAGCTTCCACGTGGTCGCCAGGTTCGACCAGGAGCTCGCTCAGATGACCGTACAACGTTTCCAATCCATTGGCATGTCGCACCACGATCACATTCCCGAACTGTTTATGGAACCGTGAGATGCGCACCATTCCTTCGAAAGCGCAAACCACAGGGTCTCCCGTATCCAATTCGATATCGAGACCGTAATGCATTCGACCATGCCTTCTGCCGAATGGAGAATTGATCGCTCCACAAATTGGAAAGTGGGAGTCACACGCGTTGGTCGCCAGTTGCAATCGGGTGCTGTCCTTCTTGGCGTTATACGTTCGATCGAATATAGACTCGGTGTCAAATCCGCTGTACAACGTATAACATGGGATCACACGAGCTGAATCATCGGCATTCCAGGTATCCCGAACGCCAGCGTAGTTTTCAGAGTAACCTTCCCCATATGGAGAACTCACTTCTAGACCACCGATCGAGAGCGTATCAGATTGCGCGCGCACATTCCCGGTCCACACCAGGATGCACGTTACGGCCAAGGCCAAATATCGAGACAGGCGATTCAACGGTGGCGAATGTATTCGCGATAGGTATCGCTACAACGGGCCTTCGACGAACGGCCATCAACAACTGCTGCCTGAGAACAATGGCCATAACGGAACTGTACACTGCGCAGCACTTTCAAGGCCGTTAACGTTGTATAAGCGCGTTATGTGAAATTGCGTTAAGCATGCGAAAAGGCGTCATATGAACCATCTCGACATTCGTGTTTTCCTATCCGCTAGGGGCGGTCGTAATGATCAAAGCGATCTCGATCCGTGGAATGCCGCAACAGTTACGTTTCGTACACCAATGCTTCTGATCATGCGTGCGAACTTCGACTTAGGAGCCATTTCATGCCTGTTTGCAATTGTTGATGTACTTCGCTTTGAGAATCGAGATTATACCGGTCATGGAGCTTTTATCGATCCGTGTGGTTCTTGGCGAGCGAAATTTGCGTGGCAGGAAGGAGTTGATGGAATAGGTTCGCGGGACCCGCACCTTGGATCGACGTTCACTTGCATAGAGTCACAAATGATGCTGATGGTTCGGATCTTCCTGCAAAGGGTCGAGGTAGTTCGCCAGGCTCTTTCCCATATTGCCTGACCAATGGATGGATCAGCTGAAGCGTCGGGTGGAAAGAATGAGGGCCATGGGTTCGCGCATGGAGTGATCATCTACCTGGTCGCGCTTTTGCTCACACTCCCCATGTTCCTATTGGTACATCCACATGTGCCTGGACTGATCCTGCCTGTGGGCAATGGGTGGAGATTTGATACGTTGATCACGTTCG
>JANNYL010000268.1:0-1879 GCA_031410075.1 Flavobacteriales bacterium | reverse complement strand
GCAAAGCTAACCGTGCCGGGTTGGGATGGACCGGTAGCGCGGTGCCACCGGTTGGCGAACCCTTGGCCATTGAGTGCGGGATGATGCTCCTATATTTGGGCGCAATGAAGAACCGTTCGATCGCCTACCTCGCCCTCGGCCTTTCCGCCAGCTCTTTTTTCAGTGGTTGCAGTACGGATCTGGATGTGCAAGCACCCTATAAGGAGATCACGGTGGTTTACAGCCTGCTCAACTGGCAGGATGATACCCTATGGATCAAGATCAACAAGGCCTTTCTGGGAGATGGGAACGCCTTCGATTACGCACAGATACCCGATTCGAACGAATATTCCGATGCCCAATTCAGCGGGGTGCTCGAACAAGTGACGGAGTCCAACGGTACGCTTACGGCGCCCATCCAAAACCGCATGGTGGACAGGCCAACTGGAATATTCAACGCTCCAGTACACAAAATGTACTTTGTGACCAAGGCGCAATTCGGGGGGGTTCTGGAAGAAAGTGCCACCTACAACTTGATCGCGACAGCGAAGGGGAATGCCGTTCGTGCGAACACACTTCTGGTAGAGGATTTCTCAATTCGTGCCACCACGGCGAACGTTGGCACCCTGATCGCCTTTCGCACAGTTGGGGGAGCGTACGGCTCTTTTGAACCCCGATGGAATATCGCCAGGAACGGAAAACGCTACGAGGTGTCGTATCGGTTCAACTATGACGAGGTGAATTCGAGCGGTGCAACAACGGCCAAGAGCTTTACCTCCAAGATCGGTACGGTGATCTCCGATGGGAATCCGGGAGCCGAAATAAACTCATCGTTGAATGGTGAGCTCTTCTACCAGACCGTAGGCAGCAATGTGGCAGCGAATGCTGGCCCGGACGTGGTGAAGCGCGTTTTCCAGGGCATCGAACTCCTCTGGTCGGTTGCAGGGCCCGATCTGCATACGTACCTGATCCTTGCGAACCCGATCAGCGGTGTTGTGGAAGAACGACCTGATTATTCGAACGTGGAGAACGGCTATGGCCTCTTCTCCAGTCGGCTGTTCAAATCGGTTCCCGCAGCGGGCGATCCGAACGCGAACTATTTCGATCGCAAAAAGCTCAGTGATGCCTCGAATGCGGAACTGAGGGACGGGCCCTATACCAATTCATTGAATTTCTGCATCCCGGGCGATGCGAACTGCCCGTAAGAGCCTGTTCGGGATCTCTACCCCGCTGTCCTTTTGACAGCCCCGTGCTAGAGGTTACCCAAACACATTCCTGCCATTTCGACCTTGATCGAAGCACTTGGTCGAAAGGCACGGTGGTTGACAGGCGAGGCCAAATTCGTACAGCCTAATATTTCAAGCTAGTAAGGGTTCGAGCTCCGGATAAACTCCGAGGTCGGCCCTCAACAACACCAACAACATGAGCAAGATCATCGGTATCGACCTGGGCACCACCAACAGCTGTGTTTCCGTAATGGAAGGCAGCGAACCTGTGGTGATCTCGAACAGCGAAGGCAAACGCACAACCCCCAGCATTGTAGCCTTCATCGAAGGTGGCGAGCGCAAAGTGGGCGACCCTGCCAAGCGCCAGGCCATCACCAACCCGCGCAACACGATCTATTCGATCAAGCGCTTCATGGGCAACTCGTTCGACGAGAGTTCAGTGGAAGCAGGCCGCGTTCCCTACGAAGTAGTGCGTGGCGATAACAACACGCCGCGTGTGAAGATCGGCGACCGCTTGTATACACCGCAGGAGATCAGCGCGATGGTCCTTCAGAAAATGAAGAAGACCGCCGAAGATTACCTCGGCACCACGGTTACTGAAGCGGTTATTACCGTACCTGCCTATTTCAACGACGCACAGCGTCAGGCCACCAAGGAAGCCGGTGAGATCGCGG
>JANNYL010000267.1:0-6755 GCA_031410075.1 Flavobacteriales bacterium | reverse complement strand
GCGCGAACCAAGTAGAGGCCATCGTTCAAACCGGAAAGATCCAATTCATACGAACCAACTACCGATCTGCTGCTCAACAATTGACCTGACGATGCAACGACATCAATACGCGTTGTTGCCGATGAAGTTATGAGCGGGGTGATCCGAACCGCGCCATTGGTGATCGTTGGAGCAATGCGAAAGCCCGGAGCAATCGATCCATTGGAAATATCAGTGGCATAGTCCACGTCCAACACCCAGAGGCCGGTCTGCATGTCGCTTACCAGAACGTGGCCCGATGGAAGGAACGGATAGGTTCCCCAAGCTCCTCGGTAATTATCGGTGTTCGGCACCACGCAGGTGTCATAGAAGCCGAGCAGTGTGGGTTGCAAAGGATCCGTGGTATCCCATAACCAGTACCCATCATAATAATAGGCCACGTGCAAAAGGTTTCCAGTGAAGAACGGATTGTGCAAGATGGAAGTGGGGTGCACACCAGAAGTAAGGGTCGAGATCACATGAAGATCCGAGAGGTCGCTCGGATCCACGAGTTTTAGCGGAGAACCGTGGGTTTCATCCGCCATGGCGTATAGGGTACCATCGTCGTTCATCCAGCTGCTATGGTTGTATCCGGCTTGCGGATAATCCTCCAATGAGCCAAGTAACACCGGGTTCTCCACGTCGGTGAAGTCCACCACATGCATGCCATCCTGGTCATTGCACCAAACGATGTTGTCACGCACGAAGCAATCATGAACATAACCTACAGCACCACCCCACCACGGAATATCCACCTCGCAGTTGGACATCAGCGCAGGTTGCTCTGGATCCGCAAGTGAATAAACGCTGAACTGGGTAGTTCCGCCACAGGTATACAGACGAGCGTTCACGGTATCTACCTGAATGTTGTGTGCACGAACGAGAAGTGCTTGCGAATCGTACACGACATGAACCGAATCGGGCAGGTAGTGCAAGTCCATTATCTGCAGTGAGCTAGGACCTTCGTCACAAACCGCATAGAGATATCCCGCATAGGTTTTCATGTCCCTGTGAACAACCCCGTTCCCCGCGAAATTCCCTTGAACGAAATCCACGAGAACGCTGTTTGCGGCATCCGTTACGTCGAAGATGTGTGTTCCCAAAGAACTACCGAGGAAAGCGTATTCGTGACCCTCTGCCGCATAGCCCCAGACGTCGTTGAACGCGTCATCATACACCTCGGCACCAACGGGGATAGTGGGGTCATCCCAGTGGAACAGTGCACGCACGTTCAGACTGTCCTGGGCCGCGATCGAGAACGGCAGGCAGACGGTCAGCGTGAGAACAGCCGACAGTAGAGCTCTTGTATTCAGCATGATGCCACCAGTTCGCGCATGATCAACGTCAAGTTCGGTTCTACTTTCTCAGCTACGCGCTGAACCATTTCATGGGTGGTCTTTTCGATCCGGCCTTCAACTCCCATGTCAGTAATAACGCTCATGGCGAAGCAAGGCAGGCCCATCTGGCGAGCCGCGATCACCTCAGGAACGGTGCTCATGCCCACGGCATCACCGCCGATATTCCGCACGTACCGGTATTCTGCAGGCGTTTCGAGGGTAGGACCCGTAAGGCCAACGTAGGTTCCCTGTTGCACATTGATGTTGTTCTTCTTCGCGATCTCTTTTGCTTTTGCGATGAGCGCGTGATCATACGCTTCGCTCATGTCCGGGAAGCGCGGGCCCAGTTCGTCAAGGTTAGGTCCAATGAGCGGATTTGGGAAGAGGCAGATGTGGTCGGTGATGATCATCAGATCACCGGTATCGTGCGCTGGGTTAACCCCCCCGCATGCGTTGCTCACAAAGAGGCGCTTGATACCGAGGAATTTGAACACACGCACAGGCATCACGACCTCTTGCATGGTCCAGCCCTCGTAAAAATGAAAACGACCTTGCATGGCAACAACGGCTTTGCCTCCCAAATAACCGAAGAGCAATTTTCCGGGATGGCCCTGTACTGTACTCACGGGAAACTCGGGAATGTCCTTGTAGGCGATCGCGAATTTGACATCGATCTCCTTACCAAGTCCGCTAAGGCCTGTACCAAGGATGATCCCCGTCTCCGGCTCGAAACCGTTGGTAGCCTTCTTCAGGTGATCAGCGATTCGCTTTATGCGTTGCAACATGGGAGCGGAGTAGAGCGGAAAAAAGATGTGGTTCGTTCAGTATTTCGGCCTTTACACTGATCACCGCGATCGGGATGTCTTCCATCGGTCCGTCCAATAGCGCAGGCCCCAATCGGGCAGCATCCTTTTCGGTAGTGATCAACGTTCCGGGTTTTTGACCCGGAATTTCTGGGCCGACGAAAGTAGCAAAGCGGGAGGCGATCCGTGTTTCGTCCGCTGCGGAAAAGACGTGGTGGTCGGAGAAGACCATATGCTCAACCGTTCCGAAAAGTGTGCGCACATGCTGCAGCAATTGCGAGGGATCAGCTATGCCGGTGACCAGAAAGGCCGAAGTGTTCGGGCCTGCAGGCACTTTCATCGTGCTATCCTGAAGAGAACGTGGGTCAGCATAAGTCAGGCCGCTGAAGAAAAGAGGTTGTTCCGGTCGAAGGTTCAACCGTTCGCGCCAGCGGTTCTGATCCGCCAAGGATGGCAATTGTGGACACTTGGTCACCACCACGGCGTCTGCGGAACGGGCACGGCTTGGCAAGTCGCGCAAGTTGCCGGCAGGAAGAAGATGGTCTTTGAACCAAGGCTTTTGCCAAGTGGTGAGTACGATATTCAACGAGGCCTTCAGCTTTCGGTGCTGAAAAGCGTCATCGAGGATAACGGCCTTTACTTCGGGAGCGACTTTGCGGATCGCTGCCATGCTTGTTACGCGGTCCGCGCCAACGAATACCCGAACACCGCTGAACTTCCGTTTCAGCATAAGCGGTTCGTCTCCTGCAATACGTGCGTGGTCCTCGCGATGAACCTCATGGAATCCTTCGCCGTCTCGGCCATATCCTCTGCTAAGCGTGGCAAGAGGGCCATGGTCCATTAATATGCGCAACGCCAATTCGACATGTGGCGTTTTACCTGTTCCACCCAGCACCACATTGCCGACCACGATCGAAGGCAACTCGGATACTTCACTCTTCTTCAGCCCCGAATCGTAGAGGAAATGTCGGATGCGAAGAATGATCCCGAACAACCAGGAGAAAGGAAGGAGCAACAGGCGCAGTGATGCCATGGGCGGTGGCGTCAAAGATGCACGCTTGGAATTATCGCACCACGGATCGTGGTTTCTTCAGGGTTTTGGGGTTTCTTGTTGCTTCGCCTTAGCATCCAAATACTGGTTCTGCATCGTTTCGTAGTAGGGTTCCAATTCGGCCGAGTATCGTTCGTCCCAAACGAATTGGTTGTCCTTGTGATCGAAATGCGATAACCCCAGCGGGCGCTCGCAAATGCTGTAATCAACATCCTTGATCCGGGGCATCAGCTTCACTGTTATACGCGTACGGTATCCCCATTTTCGGTCTTTGAGTGTAGGTCCGTTCAGGTCCAGGATCATGTGCTTCGCAACGTGTCCGGTTCCAGCCAATTCAAGCCGATACACGTGGTCCAAAGGCAGATCGATCTTGCATTTGCCTTCACCAGAACAACTGCCTGTCACGGTGGAAGAAGTTCCAGTGGTATCGAAAGCTTGTAAACTGAATTGAGCTGAGTCGTTCTGCTTGTCCCAGCTGCTCAACAGAACCGTTAAACGAACATTCGTCCGCTGGCCCAACGCTAAGGTCGAAAGGACAAGGGCCGATAAGCCGATTAAAGTGGATCTCAGGGGCTTTTGCATGCGTGCGAAGGTTGAAAGAACTTGGGTTGGTTGGTGCAAGTCCCATCTTCGCCCCTTCATCCATATGCCATGCGCCTCTACGACGTTATTCAAACCCTCGAAGCCTGGGCTCCTCCCGGACTTCAAGAAGACTACGATAACAGCGGACTACAGGTCGGTAGCCTGGACAAAGAGGTTCAAGCCGCACTAATTGCCCTGGATTGCACAGAAGAAGTCATTGCTGAAGCTGTTTCTCGACGGTGCGACCTGGTGATCGTCCATCACCCTGTGATCTTTCGGGGTGTAAAGGCGATCACGGGCCGCACAGGGGTGGAACGCACTCTCCTCGCGGCGATCAAGCACAACGTGGCCATCTACGCCATTCATACCAACTTGGACAACGTGATCACTGGCGTGAATGCTGAAATAGCGGCGCGTCTTGGTCTACAGAACTTACAAGTGTTGGCCCCCAAACAGGACCAGCTTCTCAAATTGGTCGTTTTTGTGCCGAATGCGCACGCAGAAGCCGTTCGAACTGCGGTCTTCGAGGCTGGAGCAGGGCGTATCGGCAACTATGACCAATGCAGTTTTGGGTTGGAAGGAAAGGGGACTTTCCGGGGTGGCGAAGGCTCCCATGCGTTCGTTGGGGTAAAGGGAGAGCGCCGTACCGAGCCCGAAACCCGCATCGAGACCATTTTGCACGCTCCCTTTGAACAAGCGGTGGTGCGAGCCTTGCTGAAAGCCCATCCATACGAAGAGGTGGCCTATGACATTTATCCGCTGGCCAACAAGTTCAAGGATATTGGCGCAGGGGCCATTGGATCCTTGACTAAGCCCATGGACGAGGGTGCTTTCCTGGCCCACGTCAAAGAAGCCTTTCGCGTACCTGTGATAAAACACACCGTCCTGCGCGGAAAGCCCATAGAACGCGTAGCCATTTGTGGTGGTTCAGGCGCATTTCTCATTGGTCGGGCGCTGGGTGCCGGGGCTGATGCCTATGTGACGGCTGACATCAAATACCATGAATTTTTCGAGCCGGAAGGCCGGTTATTGCTGGCCGATATAGGGCACTATGAGAGCGAACAATTCACCATGGAACTCATCCAACGCCACCTAAGGGATAAACTGCCTACATTCGCAGCCCATTTGACGGAAACCGTCACCAACCCCGTTCACATTTGTTGACCATGGCCAAGACCGAGACCAAGAGCCCGGTGAAGGAGGAAAAGGCCCCAAAGGCCGCGAACGCCGCTACAAAGGCGGAGATCACCATTGCTGAAAAGCTGGTTGAACTCTACCGTTTACAGACCATCGATTCGAAAGTGGATCGCATCAAGACCCAGCGCGGCGAACTGCCACTGGAGGTGCGCGACCTGGAAGATGAGGTGGCTGGCCTGGAAACCCGTACCAAGAAGATCCAGGACGAACTTGCCGAACTCGAGCAAGCTGTTAGCGACAAAACCAACTTCATCAAAGACGCCAAAGCGTCCATCAAGAAGTACGAAGGCCAGCAAGCCAAGGTGCGCAACAACCGTGAATACGATAGCCTGAGCAAGGAAGTCGAATTCCAGAACCTCGAGATCCAGTTGGCCGAGAAGCGCATCAAGGAGGGCAAGTTCTCCTTGGACAGCAAAAAGGCTGTTGTTGAAGAAAGCGCCAAGACCTATAAGGAGCGCAAGAAAGACCTCGACCTCAAGAAGAAAGAGCTCGACGACATCATCGCCGATACCGAGAAGGAGGAAAAGGAACTTCAGAAGAAAAGCGATGTTGCCTCCAAGCACATCGAAGAGCGTCTATTGAGCGCTTACCATCGCATCCGCAGCAATGCACGGAACGGCCTAGCCGTTGTGGCATTCGAGCGGGGCAGCTGTGGTGGTTGCTTCAATGCGATCCCCCCACAACGTCAGCTTGATATCCGTAGCCACAAGAAGATCATTGTGTGCGAGCATTGTGGTCGCATCCTCGTGGATGAGTACGTGGTGGAACGCGTGCAGGGCGATAAGTAATTACAAGTCTACCATCTTCAGTTAAGGCCTCCGAATTCGGGGGCCTTTGCTTTTAGACGGATCTCTATTCGCACCCAGGATCACCAGATTCCAAGGCACCGATATGGATCAGTGCGCAACGATTGACCGCGTTGCCCCAGCCTTTTACGCAGTTCTTCGATAAACCACAACGTGCTCGGAATGGTCCTTGGGATCGCCCAAATTCCGAGGAAGTGCCTGCAAAAGAGTACTCAAATGAAAAGGGCCCACCACATTGGCAGACCCTTTTGAGGTTCGATGAAGGCCGAAAAACTACTTCTGACCTACCTTTTCGTCGCTGGCGGTCAGCTTCTTACGGCCGTGCCGGCGTCGCTTGGCCAAAATGGCGCGACCCGCTACAGAAGCCATACGCTTGCGGAATCCGTGCTTGTTGGTTCGCTTGCGTTTGCTGGGCTGGTAGGTGCGTTTCATGACCGTATCTGGTTTTCAAAAGGGTCGCAAATGTAGCCCTTTGGTTGGACCATACAAGTCGCATTCATTCCTCCTTCCCCACTGGTGAAGGTCGGGATGGGGTGCGCACCCCCTTTCCCTGCGGGGAAGGGCAGGGGCTGGGGTGCATTTCATCGCGGGGCGAAGCGGAGCCGGTCATACCCGTAGACGTGCACTTTGCCGTCCTCGTCCTCCACCAGCAGGCGGCCATCGTCGTCCACATCCATGGGCCGGGCGCTGAATGGCTGACCATCGAGTTCGAGATCTGTGTACCGGCCACGCCCCCAAAGCAGGCTGGTGTACGCTCGGGCCAGGGCGTCAGCGTCGTTCTTCCAGACATCCAAGCGGTGTTCAAGCCGCTGGCAGAGGTGCTCCAGGATCGCCATGCGGTCATGTTCGAGACCGGTCTCCATGCGCAGGCTCGTGGCGTTGAACTCCGCGTCAAGGTCACCGCTGTTCACGTTGATGCCGAAGCCCATGATGGTGTTCATCACCAGGCCGCCCACGATCT
>JANNYL010000266.1:0-1912 GCA_031410075.1 Flavobacteriales bacterium | reverse complement strand
CTTCAGCGTTGGCGGGGCGAGTGCGACCATCCCGCTCGGAAAAGCAATGCGCGAAGGCGACGCCATCAGCCGTGAACTAGGTCTTGGTCCTTGGCATCTGTGGATGAGTCGCATTGTCCGTATCGCCCTGCACTTACCTGCCAAGGCGAAACTTTGGTTCAACCAGTTCTTGGCACCTTTAGCCCCGAAGCAGTGATGGCCAGCGTATTCAACATCTTTCAGGACGTAAGGGCGAACCGCAACAATCCAAAGGGATTGCTGGTGATGACACTATTCCGCATCGCTCATTTGCTTCGTCAGAACATCATCAGCTTCATCCTCTTCCTCCCCTACTTCATCTTCTACCGCGTGTTCGTGGAGTGGTTCCTGTGCATTGAACTCCCGTGGAAGACCCGTGTTGGTCCTGGCTTCCGCATTGATCACGGACAAGCGCTCATCATCAACGACGGCACCGTGTTCGGCAGCGGCTGCACCGTACGAAATAGCACCACCATCGGCAACAAGAAGCTGAAGGATGGCACTTACAGCCGTGCCCCCATCTTCGGCGACCAGGTGGATGTGGGTGCCAACGCGGTCATCATCGGCCCTATCACCATCGGCGATGATTGCGCCATCGGTGCAGGAGCAGTGGTGCTGAAGGATGTGCCCGCCCGGCACGTGGCCGTTGGGAATCCCGCGCGGATAATTCCGCGGCCGTGAGGTCGCACAGTGCGGCGCTCCCGCTCTGGAGGCAAAACCACGGATGAACACGGATAGAGCTTCGTTACGGCCTTCCGATGGGGCCCATGTTCTTCTCTGCTTTTCCTTAGCCCGTCGCCGCACCGTTCAAGACTCGGAACGCCGCGGGCCCGAAGCGCTTCGCTCCGGGCCCGCGTGACCGGTTCTTGACCGGCTTGTTCTATTCGATCACCAAGCGCTCACCCGCTCCGTCATTCACACGCAGGGCATAGACACCTGGTTCCAACCGGGCTGGCAGATCAATACCCAAGCTGCCCGCGGGGAGCGCGAAGGTGGCCGCCACCTGCCCGTTGGCCGCGACCAGGATGGCCGAGCCCGTGCGGGCCGTGCTGAACTGGAGGCGTTGGCCGGCGCTCGCTGGATTGGGAAAGAGGTTAGCCGCCGGCGAGGCCGCCCCGGTGGGCTGCAAGCCCGTGCTCAAGGTGCACAGGAACTCGGCCTCCTTCACCAGCACGCGCGACCGGTAGGCCGGTATGGTGATGCTCTCGGAATAGAGCATGCCGTTCACGTCGCTCCAACATCCGGTCAGGGGGAACGACTGCTCGGTGCTCTGCTCATTGATCAGGACGATCTGATCCTCCAGCGGATCCAACTCCTCTACCTGCACCTTGTGCACTTGGACGTTGTCCAGGTAGTACATCGGCTCGGTGTATCGGTTGATGAGCATCAGCCGAGCCGGCTCACTGTTCGGCACCTGGAAGTAGATCTCGTGGTCGCGTCGATCCGTTCCGAAGGCCAACAGACGATCGTAGAGGAAATAGGGATTGTTCTCCTGTGAAAGGCCCTTGATGGCAGCGCGCAATTGCCCGGGGTTGTTGCTCTCTGTGCTGAAACGCAGACGGTACCATGCGCCTGCCTCCAGGTCGAACCAATCCGGGTTGCGCAAACCGAAGGTCTCGTACACGCTGGCATCCGGCAAAAAGGCCTTCAAGCAACCATTGTCGAGATGGTTGGTGCTGTGCGTTACCTGCGCGTTCGTGGGCCAACCGCCCCAGCCCGTCACACCCCCGGAGAAATCGCCACCGGGTAGTATGTCCCCTGTAACTTCCGCCGTGGTCCCGAGCGCCGACAGATGCAATGGGCTGCGGGTTGAGCCTGCTTCTTCGTTCCGCTCAAGTTGCCACTCCTCCAAGGAGTAGTACCATTGCCCTGCTTGAAAGCTGAAATGGAAAAT
>JANNYL010000265.1:0-5494 GCA_031410075.1 Flavobacteriales bacterium | reverse complement strand
ACCCACGATGCGCGGATAGCTGCGGTAAAGTGGCAGGTTGTTGCCGATGGTCTGCCAGATGTGCCGGAACACCTTCGTGCTACCGGTAAAATGGATGCCTGCGAAGTCCTTGTGTTTGAAGATCACATCACCTGCCGTCGGCCCATCAACATGGATCAGGTTGATCACGCCCGGTGGAAGTCCCGCCGCATTGAAGACCTCCATCAATACATGTGCACTGTAGCACTGGGTGTCGGCACATTTCCATACTACCGTGTTGCCCATCAGCGCGCAGCTTGCAGGCAGATTTCCGGCAATTGCAGTGAAGTTGAAGGGAGTCAAGGCGAAGACGAAACCCTCCAGGGCGCGGTATTCCAAGCGGTTCCAAACACCCGGTGAGCTGATCGGTTGGTCGCGGTAGATCTGTTGCGCATAGCTCACATTGAACCGCAGGAAATCCGCGTATTCGCAAGCAGCGTCGATCTCCGCTTGGAAACAATTCTTGCCTTGGCCCAGCATCGTGGCCGCGTTGATGTGCGCGCGGTAGGGTCCGCTGATCAGATCCGCGACACGCAGGAAGATCGATGCACGCTCTTCAAAAGGCATGTTCTCCCAATCCTTCTTCGCCTTCAGCGCCGCATCGATCGCGGCACGCACGTGCTTCGCTTCGCCGAAATGCGCCACGCCCAATTTTTGCGCGTGTTTATGCGGCGGTGTCATCTTCCGCTGATCCTTCGTCTCAACCGCTTTGCCACCGATCCACATCGGTGCATCGATCGTGGTTTTTACACGCCGATCGTATTCTGCCTGGAGCGACGCGCGCTCGGGAGCACCGGGCGCGTAGCTCTTAACAGGTTCATTGACGGGCGTAGGAGGGGAGAAAATGGCGTTGCTCATGGCTATTCGTTCGCCGACAGTTCGTTCAGCGGGTCGGCGAAGTTATCGGCGCTAACCGGTCGCTTGTACAATGACGAAGTACAACGGCATCCCGATCGTGATGTTGAACGGGAAAGTCACGCCCAAGGCCATCGGTATGTAGAGGCCCGGATCAGCCTTCGGCGCGGCCAAGCGCATCGCTGCAGGCACCGCGATGTAACTAGCGCTGGCTGCCAGGATCGCGAACATGAACCGGTCAGCGACTCCGTGCGTGATCGCACCACTGAGCCAAGCCACCAAGGCGCCGTTCACCAAGGGGAAGAGCAAGGCCATTATGCTCACATAGCCGCCGTACTTCCGGAAGGCCCCGAAGCGCGAGGCTGTCACCATGCCCATCTCCAAGAGAAAGATGGCGAGGAAGCCTTTGAAGATGTCGGTGGTGAAGGGCTTGATGCCTTCGGCCTGTTTCGCGTCAGCTACCAGGCCGATGAGCAAACTTCCGATGAGGATGAGCACACTGGCATTGGTGAAAGAGTGTTTCAACATGTTGCCCATCGATGGCCGTTCCGTGCTCTCCTTGTCGTAGCGCATCAGCAGCACCATGCCAACGATGATCGCGGGGCTTTCCATCAGGGCCATGATCGCGACCATGTGCCCGCTGAATGGAAGCTCTTTCGCTTCCAAGAAGCCGCTCGCCGCCACGAACGTTACTGCGCTCACCGAGCCATAGGCCGCAGCCACAGCACCCGCGTTCTGCACGCCCAACTTGTTCCTCAGCAGGAAGAACGCATAGAATGGTATCGCAGAGGCGATTGCCATGCCGAACAACACTTCCTTCGTCACCTGCGCGTTCAGGTGCTCGTGCGCCAATTCCTGACCGCCCTTGAAACCGATGCTGAACAGCAGGTAGAGCGAGATGAATTTGATCGTCGTTGGCGGGATCTCCAGGTCGCTCTTCACCAAGTGTGCCACCACCCCGAGCAGAAAGAAGAGGAGGGTGGGGTTGGTGAGGTTGGAGATGAGCAAAGAGAGATCCATGCGTGGTGGTTCAAAAGCGATGGTCCGATCATTCCATCAACGACGGTGCGACGAACAGGCTGGCAGGCATCATAGCGCCGGGCGATCGGACGTGTTCATGATCACGAAAGGGCTTTTCAGCAGCACCGAGTTGGGAATGGTGATCGTTCCGCGATCCGCTGTGCGGATGAACACGAAGAAGTACGTGATGTCGATGAGTTCACCTTCGATGGGGCGCTGATCATCCAGTACCTTGATCGTGTCACCGATCTTGACCGGGTGCTGGAAGAAGAGGACGATGCAAGCAGTGACGTTCGAGAGGATGGACATCTCCGCGAAGAAGGCCACCCCAAGCACGGTGATCACCGACGTGGCGAAGAGTAGTATCTCGCTTTGCTTCACTCCCCAGATCGCTGTGATCATCACGGCCAGCACAAGGAAGATCAGCAGGTTCAATAGTCGCATGACCTCTTTTTCCTCCTTCGCCTTGAAGGAGGCACGAACAACCGCATTGCGGATGATGTACTTCCCCAGGTACCTGACCAGCAAGAAGGCGAACAGACAAACGGCGGTTTCGACGAGTTGGGTCCGGTAGGTTTCCATCTGGTTGGCGAAAGATCTGTGGTCTGGTCGTTAGTTGGGTAAACGCGGCACAAGAACGTACACGATCGATCCTTCATCCCTCTGGGACCAGTTCTTGTTAGAACCTTACCAGTACTCCCCGCTGTTGAAGTTCCAATGGAACGAGCGGGTTCAAAGGATTGTGCTGGAGATCCAGAAGTTTCAGGTGGTCCATACGCAGCACTGCTGATGGGAAGGCCTTGAGCTTATTGTCATTCAGGTACAGTTCCTCTAAATGGTGCAAGGAGGAGATACTCTTCGGTAGCAACGTGAGCCCATCATGGTCCAGATGGAGCACACGCAGATGAGGGAGAAGCGAAAGCGTTCTCAGGTCCTGATCCAGTTCGAGCGATGCGTCCTCGCTGAGGTACAACTCATCAAGGGTGCCCAGGTCTTTGAAGTGTTCCGGTAATCGGCGGATGGGATTTCCGGTGAGATCCAGGATGCGGAGTTTGTTCAAGGTGCCGATCTCTTCTGGGAGTTCCGTCAGGTCGTCGTTCCGCAAGCGTAATTCCTCCAAGTTGATGAACTTGAAGATATCCCGAGGCAGCAGTCCGAAATGCTGATCGCTCAGGTCAAGGCTGCGCACACGCTCAGGCTCGCGCAAGGCTTCGCTCAAGGAACGATAAACGGGCAGGGTGGAGGTGGTATCACCAACTTGGCTGAAGGCAGTGATCGCCGAGCACATCAACGAGATCAAGAAGGGGGTTCGGAAAGAAGCCATGTTGTTCGAGTGTCGGTGATGGAGTTCGATGCGCTCTTGGTGAGAAGCTCTAGGGTATGGAGGAGGTGGAAGAATGCCCCTTTGATCACGTAGGGATGCGGCCCAATAGCTTCTGAAGCTCGCCAATAGTAGTCGCTTCGGAACTGTTCACGGATCCGGAAGCCTTGGCGATCGCCACAGCGGTGCGCAGGATGAGGCTCTTCGTCCAACCATCGAACCGCTGAGGTTCGCTCAACTGGTCAGTTTCGAACCGCGCGTAGGCCGCTTTGGCGGACATGCGTTGTTCCAAGGCGCGATCGAAGGTGATGTCGATGTATCGGGCCGACTCGATACCGAGTTCGTCATAACTACGGTCATCGACCAACCAATGGCGTGCGGTCATCTCTTTCAACGCATCGATCTCCGGCTGGATGATGCTCCTGTCGCATGCGGCGATGCTGTAAAACAAATATCCGAGGCTGCGGTATCGGTCCTCGTATGTATGGTCTTTCACTGGATCGTTGGGATTCATGTGCGTATTGGGTTATTCGCCTTTGGGTACTTCGCCTTGTATCAGGAACGGCGTTTTGCCATCGGTGATGATGACCTTGGCGTTGGGCGAGCTAGCAAGGCTCTTGAATGCCTCAATGCTCTGGTAGCGTATGATGTTCTCGTTGAGACCTTCAGTGAGCACCAGTTGCGCATCACGAATGCCTTCGGCCTCTATCACACGCCGTTGTGCTTCGCTCCGTTCGCGCAATAGCTCGAATTCCATTTGCTGCGCACGCTGTTCGGATTCGAGCTTGTCCTCTATCGCTTTTGCCAGCCCGGGAGGCAACTTGATGCTCTTCATCAGCACGCTCTCGATGACGAAGCCGCGGTCGGCCAATAGAGAGTTCATATAGGTTGAGATCTCCTGTTCGATCACCCCGCGTTGGGCGCTGTGCATGTCCTTGGCGAAGTAGCGTGAACAGATGTCGGCGGCAGCGCTTCGGAAGATGCTCACGATCACGGCTTGCTCATAGTCCGGCCCGATAGTCTCGATGATCTGCGGCACTTTCTCCGGAATGATGCGATAGAGGATGCTGATCTCGCACTGCACGTTGAGCCCTTCTTTACTTGGAAGTACCAGCTCCACTTCACGGTTCACGGTACGGATCGGCACTTTGACGACCTTCGTGCTGAACGGGTTCACCCCTACCAATCCGGCGGTGATGATGCGGTCGCTCAATTTGCCGAATCGCTGTTTCACCCCTACTGTGCCTTGTCGCACAGTTGTGCAAGAGCCCAAGAGCAGAAGCAGGCCTAGTGTGAGAAGTACCCTGTTCATGTGTGCTTTTATAGGGAGAACGCCACAGGAGTGTTTGGGTTCATTCATGATCCCGAAGGATCGTTAACGAGCGATCCTCCCGTATTCATATGGATCAGAACGCGCAGAAGTATATCAAGGCATCCGTTGCCCGTTCCAAACCCAGCTCAGCGCTTTGCCGCAGGTCCTCGCAGCCACGCAAGGGTTGGTATTGCATGTGGAAGGCCAAGCCCCTGTTGTACCATGCAGTGGCTTTCTCAGCATCCAGCGCGATCGCCCGGTCGAAGCATTCGATCGCTTCGGTGAGCTCCCCATAAAGCATGTGCAGATTGCCCGTGATCACCCACGCGTCAGGATCATCAGGGACTTTGCTCAGTGTGGCTTCCGCATCGGCCATCGCGCCGGCATGGTCGCCCAATTGTTTGCGCACGAAGGCGCGATTGTATTGGGCTTCGAGATAGTCAGGGGCCAACTCCAGCGCACGGTCATAGTCAGCTCGCGAACCGGTAAGGTCGCCGTTGCGTTTGCGGACCAATGCACGTTGAAAGAAAATGTGCGGTTTGTCCTGGGCGATCACCAATGCCGTGTCCATGTCGGCTTTGGCTTGTTTCGGGTGTCCTAGGCGCTCGTGTACAAGGCCCCGGTTGTACCAAGCCAGATCGAAGGTGGGGTTGAGCAGAACAGCGCTGTCCAGTGCGATCAACGCTTCTGACCAGCGCTTCTGGCGCATGAGGGCCACCCCGCGCAGGTCGTGCACGAGCGCCAAGCGCGGTGCGAGATCACCTGCACGTTCGAACGCCAACAAAGCACTTGCAGCATCATTCTCCTGGAGTCGCGCCATACCCAGCTTAAGGTGAAGCAAGGGGTCCGTTGGATCGTGCGTGATCAAGGAGTCCAGATCGCTCATTGCCCTGTCCCACATGCCCATTTCCATCCATGAGTCCACCCGACTTTCCCGGAGCAGGTCATCATAAGGCTTCAATGCCACG
>JANNYL010000264.1:0-16587 GCA_031410075.1 Flavobacteriales bacterium | reverse complement strand
TCGGTGAACTGTGTCTTGAACTGGCCCAACGCAGAGAAATACCATGGCTTTTTCAGCTCGCGTCCCCACTTGCTGTTCAACTCGATACGATCATCGGTTTTGGTTGGGGCACCATCCGCAAAACTGTATCCCTGGGGCGCTTGCATTTGACCACCAAAGGCCAATACCAAGGAATTATCCCAAACGTACTTTCCCTTATGGCGGTTGGCAAAGCCATTGAACAGCACGATCCCTCCAATACTGTTGTTACCACCGGCAACCCAATTGGTCAAGCTGACTTGGGTAAGGTTGATGTTGAAGGTTGCGCCTTTGGTCCATTCCTTACCAGTAGAATCAGCGGCGGATAGGGGTGCAGACTCGCGAATGGCCTTGGTAGCGTCTTGGGCCTGTGCGTATAGCAAGGGCAAGGATGCGATGGTGAGGGTTAGTAGTCGTTTCATGGTTTTTTGGTTGAGGGTGGTGGTTGCTTCCGTATAGTTGGTGGTCAATCGATATTGTGCACGTTCACTTCTTTTTGCGGGCCTTTCACTCCAGCTGCGATAAGTGAATCGCGGCCTTGTTCGTAGACACCGAAGTACACGTCCCAATAATGCACAGGGTCGCACCATGGGCGAACGGCAAGCTCGACGCCATCCATCGTAAGCTTGTTCACGGTAACGGAAGGTGCAGGAGCTTGAAGAACAAGTGGGTTCGCATGCATCGCTGCCAGAAGGGCTTCACGCGCTTTGCTGATGGTGGTATCGTTACTGATGCCGAAAGTCAGGTCAACGCGCATTTTACCATCAGCACTGTAGTTGATGATGTTGCCATTGGCCATGGCTCCGTTCGGAATAATAGCGGTCTTGTTCTCCGGTGTAAGCAGTATGGTTGTGAAGATCTGGATCTCTTTCACATTGCCCAATACTCCTTGTGCTTCGATCAGGTCACCTAGCTTGTAAGGTTTGAAAAGAAGGATCAAGGTTCCGCCAGCGAAATTGGCCAGCGTTCCTTGCAAGGCGAGGCCCACCGCAAGGCCAGCGGCACCGATGATCGCTACGAAACTGGTGGTCTCCACACCCATCATCTGGATGGCTGTGATGAACAGCAGAATGCGCAGGGAGATGGTCACCAAGCTGTGCAGGAAGCGCTTCAGCGTGGGTTCTACCCCCTTGCGGTCCAGGACTTTTCTCAGCAACCGGGCCACCATGCGAATAAGCATACCACCGACCCAGAGAACCAGCAGTGCCATGAGCACTTTGGGGGCATATTCCATAGCAAGGCTCATGGCCTTCTGGCCCCATACGTTCACTTGTCCGATCTGCTCGTTCACGCTGTCACGCATTTGAGTTGACTTGGCTAAGGACGTGAAAGATCGATCTCGTCACTCTTCAGTAGCAGGAATTTCGCCGATCACCTCAACCCGCTCGCTGATCAGCAATTTGGTGGGCAACAGCACCAATCGATCTTGTGTGCGCAACACGATATTGATGCTATCGATCTTTTCGATCACTCCTTCATCCGTTCCAATACGCACACGCATGCCGGGTTTGTACCGGTCCTTTCCATAGTAACTGCTCAGGATATTGGTGAGGATCTCACGTGCCGCAAAGCCATATGCGATACAAAACGCAATGAGGATGCCGCCCATCACAACCACGATATTGGATGTGATCAACGACGTATCGACCCCGGCCATGTTCAGCGCGGTAATGGACGTGAACAGCACAATGATCCCGAACAGAACCGAGGCGAGCACCTTTCCTCCGCTCAAGCCCACGCTTTCCATCATGGTGGCAACCGCGTTCTTCACCAATTCACCGCCCCAAAGACCTACCAGGAAAATAGCCAGTGCGGTGAACAACGTTGGCATATAAGCGAAGAGCGCGCTTATCGCGTTCGTTACACCGGTAAGATGCATGGCATCGGCAGCAGCCACGATGAAAATGAGCCAAACGAATGCGTATACAAGTCCACTCAGGAAGGCGGATATTTTCGAGATGCCCACTTTGGAAAGAATTTTCGAGAACCCGCTTTTCTCTACCATGCCATCAAGGCCCGAGCGGCTGGTCATACTCTTCACAATTCCGCGCAACACTCTGGCTATCAACCAGCCGAGCAATAGAATAATGAACCCGCTGATGATACCTGGAAGGCCGCTGATGATGGCCACGATGTACTGCTCGAACGCGTTGCGTAGGCTGTTCTTCAGAAGTTCAAGATCCATGTGGAGAGTTTATTTACGCGATGGTTTTGGAGGTGCGGTAGCGCCGCCATCGGCTTTACGCACTTTATCGAACAAGGCCAACGAAAAGTCGGCTACAAAAAGCTGAACGAAGCGCATGATGAGCATGAGGAATTTCACGCTGCTCACCACTTCCTTTCGGAGCGATTCGGGCGGTTGGTCGGTGGACCGGATGATCTTGAACGGGTTCTCGCTCATAGCTCTTCCGGATAAAGTTCGGTGTACTTCGCCATAGCTCGTTCACGTGCACGCAGCAAACGCATCTTCACAGCACTCTCACCCAAGCCCAGTGCATCCTGCATGTCCACAACAGAAAGCTCGTCCTCGTACTTCATCAACAAGATCGCGCGATCGGTCGCTTCGATCTCTTTCAGCACATGGTCCAATCGCTCAGCTCGCAACCCGAGCAACTGGGCCTCGCTGCTTTCGTCCATAGGAACACCTTCCTCGGTGCGCTCATCGATCTCCTCCTCATGCAAACGCTTGTTCTTGCGGATCGTGTCCAAACAGTAGTTGTAGGTAATGCTGTATACCCACGTACCGAACTTGCTGCGATGATCGAATTTGGAAAGGTTCAGGAATACTTTTACGAAAATGTCGTGTGTGAGATCTTTGGCCAGATCACGATCGCGCGTCATACCGATGCACTTCTGGAAGACCTTGGGGGAATAGCGATCGTAGAGCACACCAAAGCGTTCAGCATCCATCTCCTTCTGGAGCACGGACACCAATTCCTCGTCGGTCAGCGACTGGTCTCGTTTCGTCCTGCTCTTGAACAACTGGTGGAACAGTTGATGGCCTTACGACGGGGGAGAGCCGGTGCGGTCACGTTAGGGTTGAATTGAAAAGTCCTGGCCGGTGAAGCGGTTCTCCTGCGGAACACGGATACGCAATTCGGGATGGCCCGAAACCGCATGGCAGCTCGTGCAGGTGTTCACCAACGCTTCGTACCGCGCTGGAAAGTCCTTCAAACCGTCCGTGGCGATCTGTTCCTTGAGTGCGTCTATGGCACGAATACCATAGACCTTCATGTTCTCGCTAACACGGATCCCATCGTTCGTGATGCCCGCGTTGGCGATCTCTTCCATCTCCTCCTTGATCTCGTGCCGGTAGAATTTGGCCAATTCCAAATTGCCCGCCTGGCCAGCCCACCAGAGCTTTTCAGCGTGGCTTTGAATGCGGCCCATGTAATGCGCGACCTCAACAACCGGTGCCGCATTCGTACTATTCAAAGGTGCAGTGGTTACGCCACCAGTAATCCTGCCTTTCCTCAACTCATCTTGCAGAGAGCTTTGGCGGACAAAGAGCACGAATACGCCAATAAGGGCCAATATCGAAAGGATCAGGGAGCGGTTCATAACAAGTTGATGAAAGGCGATTTCGTTTCGGCGCGATCAGCCAACGCGCACTTTGAAATCCGGCACTGGCGAAAACGGGTGGACATTACTGGATTCGAACCAGTGACCCCTACTCTGTCAAAGTAGTGCTCTGAACCAGCTGAGCTAAATGTCCGTTGGGTTCTGTGGAAAGGGCTGCGAATGTAAGAGTGATGGGCTAAAGTGATCCAACACCTGGCAACCACCGTAAGTCCGAGTGAACGTCTTCCCTACGACACGTGTTCACGTATAAGCCACACGATCTTTGCCCCATGAACAACAAGCCATTCTGGATCCTGGCACTGGCAGCAACTACCTTCACCCAAGCCTGCGGCCAAACGCCCAAGCCCAGCAAACCAACGCACCAAGCCCCAACCTATACCGTAATGAAAAGCGATGACGAGTGGAAGAAGCAATTGACCCCTGAACAGTTCAATGTGTTGCGCAAGCAAGGCACCGAGCGCGCCTTCTCTGGCAAATACGTGGACAACCACGAGCACGGGATGTACTTGTGTGCGGCTTGTGGTCAAGAGCTGTTCAGCAGCGATACCAAGTTCGATAGTGGGACTGGCTGGCCCAGCTTTTATCAGCCCATCGAAAAAACGGCCGTTGCCGAACATACCGACGGAGCTTTTGGCATGACGCGCACCGAAGTGGTCTGCAGCCGATGCGGCGGGCACTTGGGGCATGTGTTCGATGATGGCCCGAAGCCAACCGGCATGCGTTATTGTATGAACTCGGTCTCGCTGGACTTCAAGAAGAAGTGAATCAGCCTTCTGTATTGCAGCCCTAAGGCGAAGGGTAAGTGGGCAAGGATACTTTCGGCCCGTGATCCTGCGCAGTACGATCCTTTGTTGCGCGCTGGCCCTTACCACACTTGGTAGGGGCCAGTCGTGTTTCGTAGTGGTGGATGCCGAAGACCAAAAGCCCATCGTTGGTTGTACAGTGTTGTGTGCCGATGGAACGCCTGGTGCGATCAGTGACGGCAATGGGCGCATCTGTCTGTCTAAAAGTTGCGCACGTTTCGAAGTGAGGGCGATAGGACATATGGCCCTATCAATGTCGCGTGCCGAGGCGGAACTGATCGGGCAGTTGCAATTGACCCGCGTCTCGAACGAATTGCCCGCGATCACGGTGGAGCCTTGGCCCAGAAAGCAGGACAGGCAGGCGTTGGCAGCGAATTATTCTGTTGACAGCACTTTGCTCGCGGGTTACGAGCGATCGTCACTGCGCAATGCTGGGCAAACGGCACCGGGAGTGCAGTGGGATCAACGCGGCAACGGGGGCTCACAGCGATTGAGCATCCGCGGCAGCTTGATCCGATCGACTTTTGGTGTGCGCGGTGTGAAAGTGTATTGGGGACCGTTCCCGCTAACGCTTGCCGATGGCAGCACACCCTTGGAAATACTGGATCCGCTCCTTGTAGGATCCGTGGACATTGTGCGCAGTATTGGGAGCCCTGTTTTCGGGAGCGCCCCCAGTGGCATGTTGCTGACAACAGCGCCGTTCAGGAACGCATTTGGCCGGGACTTGCTTATCGAAGGAACAGGCGGTTCTTACGGTTACTTCCGTGCAGGTGCGTTGGCCCGAAGCTCAGAAGAAAAAAATTCCATTACAGTTGGTGTGGTCCGCCAGCGGAACGACGGATACCGGGCGCAGGAATGGAATGCACATGATCAGGCGTTCGCAACATCCCGGTTTCAGCATAAACGGGGGATCACACAGGTTTTTCTCACTTGGCAGAACGCCTCTTGGGCGCTTCCGGGCAGCATTGACAGCCTGACCGCGGCGAAGGACCCGCGAAGTGCAAGGCCATACTCCCAATTGATCGATGCGCACATCGAAAAGCAACAGATCATGGGCGGCATTGCCACCGAACTGGCCATGGGCAAGAACATCCGCATTCGCAGCGGCGTGCACGCGCAGCTGATCGACAAGAAGAACCCGTTCGGTACAACGGCTGCACTATCCGGCTACAAGGTGGAAACCATTCGCGCCGCCGGGGCCAGGCTCTCGATCAGTGGGGATCACGCGCTGGTGAAGCTGCCGATCTCATGGGAATTCGGCGTGGAAGCCTTGCTGGAAAGGGACCAGCTTCAGGAGAACGCCTATGTGAATGCCGTGTACGGCGACGTGAGGACGAAAGGCGATTCCCGGGTTGGAAATTTGAACGCGTTCGCGCTAACGACCACAAAAGTGAGCAAGCGTATTTTCTTTCTGGCCGGTCTTGGTTTGGAGCGGACAGCCTACCGCCACAACGATCTGCTTGTTGCCACTGAGCAGAATACAAAAACGAACGCCAGGCCAACTCCATTGCTTGGGTTGGAATATCTGGTGGTCGGCGGCATCACGGTCCATGTGCGTTATGCGGAGAGTGTGAACCGCCCAACTATTTCGGAATTGCTCGGTTCCACGGGCGTGTTCAATACAGGCTTGGATCCTGAGCAGATAAATGAACTGGAAGCAGGGATCCACTGGGGATCGGACACCACGCCAGCGCGCATTTCACTTAACTGGTACAACCGTGGATCGGATCTTCCGATCACCGCAGTTCAAACAACGGAGAGCACGATCTATCGGAATGAAGGCCGTGCCCAGCAAAGCGGAGTGGAAGTCACCGTTGAGGCGAACTCATCGCGAAAAAATTGGACCCTATTTGGACAGGGCTCTGCTAGTGCACAAGTAAATTCCGTCTCCACGGCCGATGGAAGTGAGTATGGCGCTCCCGGCATTCCGGATCTGGCAGCTTCGCTGTTGACTCGGATCGCACACAGACGTGGAAGTGCTTTGGAAATTGGCTGGCAGGGCCGGAGTTCTGCACGTGCTTCCAAAAACCTGGACGCCCTGGTTTCTGGCTCAACTGTTTTCCATGTTCGCCTGAGTGTGCGGTTGGGACGAATAACCACAGCCCCACTCCTCTTCATTCACGTCGAAAACCTCTTGGACCAGAAGTATACCAGCTGGATCCAGGTCAATGATCCTGGAGGTCGTTATTACAACCCGGCACCCGGCAGAAGTGTATTCGGTGGACTAAGACTGACGATCGGCAGCAAAGTGCGGCCAACTGGTAACTAAATTCGCCGCCGCTAAGGCACAATCATGGCGATTCCCAAACCCGGTCCTGGAAAGATCTTCGAAAATCCTGTCCTCGAGGCACTCACCAAAACGCACATTGCGGTGCCTCTAACGCTGTTCTGGAGCGCAGGAGTGATCACACTGTGGTACTCGATAGCCGTTTTGGGCGTGAGCTGGACAAGTGCAGCTCTTTTTTTTCTTATTGGAGCGCTGTTCTTCACGCTGATCGAGTATGTGATGCATCGTTACCTGTATCACATTCCCGCTCCTACGGAGAAACGCAAGAAATTCCAGTACACCATCCATGGAGTTCACCATGACCACCCGCGAGACAAGTCCCGGTTGGCCCTACCGCCAATTGTCAGTTTGGTGTTGGCAGTGCTCTTTATCGCTTTGTTCCGTTTGGTGATGGGCGAATTCGGATATGCCTTCGGGGGCGGATTCCTCTTCGGATACAGCACCTACTTGGCGGCGCACTACGCGATACACATGTACAAGCCGCCCAAGAACTTTCTCTCCCTGATCTGGAAACACCACAACCTGCACCATTTCGTTGGTGATGATGGTGCTTTTGGTGTAAGCAGCCCGTTCTGGGACTACATCTTCGGCACTATGCCTCCGGACCAGAAGCGCAAGGCTGCCGCGCAGGTCGATCGGTTGGTCTGATCAACAGCGATCGACACAACCATTTTCGAACATTACGTCTTCGCGCCGAATCATGCGAAGAGCGCACAATGCAGCGTTCTTGTGCAGTAAGCCAACGAATGAAGACTACAACCTTTGAACGGAGATCGATCTTCGTTGGCCACCGGGGTGCGGTTCATGCTATAGCGGGCACCGCCCACCCGAACCTCTTCTTCAGTGCGAGTGGCGATGGCCGTGTTGTGCGGTGGGACACGCGTACGCCGGATGCAGGCGAGTTGATCGCCGATGCGCTGAAGTCGATCTACACCATTCACCATGATCAGGAACGCAAACTCCTGTTCATCGGGAACAGTGAAGGCGGGTTGCATGTGATCGACCTTGTGGAGCGTGAAGAGGTCAGGTTGCTGCAAGCGCACAAACGAGGCATTTTCCGGATCATTCCGTTCGGGAACGAGCGCATCATTTGTTCTGGTGGTGATGGAACGATCAGTGTGTGGAAGGTGCCTTCGATGGAACTCGAACGGCAAATCCCGCTCAGCGAGGAGAAGATCCGCGGAATGTCGATCAGTCCCGATGGATCAATGCTGGCCGTAGCGTCTTTGGATGGATCCATCCGTGTGCTCGAGACCACGGACATGAACGAAATACATCGGCTCACAGGCCATAAAATCGGCGCGGCCAGTGTTTGCTGGCATCCGAAAAAACCGGTGCTCATTTCAGGAGGCCGCGATGGCCAACTTCGCTTCTGGCGGGCCTCCTCGAACTTCAAAGCGATCCAGGCCATTCCTGCTCATCGTGCGAATATCTACGGCATCGCCTTCAACGCCGATGGTTCACTCTGCGCAACCGCAAGCCGCGACAAGACCGTGAAGATCTGGGATGCAAAGACCTTTGACCAGTTGGACCGCATCGACCTGAAAAATGGGGGGCACACTCATAGCGTTAACGATGTGCTTTGGTGCGCTGATGGTTGTCTGCTTACGGCCAGCGACGACCGCAGTATTCGGAATTGGTCGATTGAATTACCCGTGATCTAGAGCGGATAGAAGACCGGGATCAGCCAAGTGGCGAGCAGCCAGAACATTAGGCTTAGAGGTGCGCCAACGCGAAGAAAATCGACGCTTTTGTACTGCCCTGCACTATAGATCATGGCATTGGTCTGGTAGCCGAAGGGTGTCATAAAGCCAAGTGAGGCTGCGAAGACAACCGTCATGATAAAAGGCATTGGACTTAACCCAAGTGTTTCGGCAGTTGCAAGAGCGATAGGCGTTACCAAGGCCGCTGTCGCTGTATTGCTCATCAATTCCGTAAGCACGAGCGTAACCAGATACAGGCCGCAGATCACCCATCGCGGGCCAAGTGGCCCAAGCACATCGACCAAGCCGTGTGCAAGGCGATCGGCCAGACCGCATTTTTCCATGGCCACACCCAGGCTAAGGGTGCCGGCGAGAAGAAAAACGATGCGCCATTCTACCGCTTCATACACATCTTTCATCTTCATCAAACGCGTTACTGCCAGCAGCACTACCGCGCCCAGTGTGGCAATGGCAATGGGAACCAGTTCCATACTTGAAAGCACCACCACAGCGAGCAAGACCAATGCGACAAACGCGAACCGCTTTCGCTGGAAAATGGCCACTCCTTCTTGTTCTGTAAGGATCACGAACGGGCTGTCCTGGGTGCTTTCCAACTTCTTGAGCGTGGCCACATAATGGCTACGTACTTCCGCCAGTATCACATCACCGGCACGCAGCACCACGTCGTGCAATCGCTCGTGTACAACATCCTCTCGATGCCTCACAGCAAGCGGCACAGCGCGATACTTGCGGATCAGGTCCGCCTCACCCAGCAACTTGCCTTCCAATTCGCTGCTCGCCGTGATCACCAGTTCCACCAGGGTGGTGCCTCGTTTGCGTAGATCGTCGTTGGCCAAGGTGAGCACAGGCTCCATCGTAATGTGTGCACGGTCTTTCAAGGCGCGTATGCGTGCCAGATCACATCGCACTTTGAGCACGTCATGAGCTTCCAGCACCTGATCACCACTGGGCAGTGTGAATCGCTGATCACCACGCCTGATCTCGATGATATCCATGTCAAGTTCCTTCACCAGCGTACTGTCCATGATACGTTGACCAACTGCAGGCGCACCAGCCAGCAATTGGACCTCGGTCACATAGCCACGCATACTGAACTTGTCGCCCAAGTCCTTGGGTTCCCTGCGATCGGGCAGCAGTTTGCGTCCAATGAAGGTGAGATACAGAACGCCAGCAACGAGGAATACCAAACCCAAGGGTGTTTGATCGAACATGCCCAACCCCGGCCTTCCTTGTGTAGTAAGCACACCACTAACAACAATGTTGGTGCTGGTGCCAAGCAAAGTGACCACACCACCGAAGATGGTGGCATAGCTCAAGGGTATAAGGAGCTTGCTTGGTGCCTGCCCACTACTGTGGGCCATTTGCACCACCACCGGCAACAACAGCGCGACCACGGGTGTATTGTTCACAAAGGCGCTGATACCTCCGATGAAGAGCGCGAAAGCAAACATTCCCCACGCGGGGTTGGAGCGAAAGATGCGAGAGAGCTTTGGACCAATGGTGCTGACAGCCCCTGTGCGCAGCAATGCTGAACTGAGGACGAACATGAACATCACCGTAATGGTGGCCGGATCACTGAATCCATTGAGGGCCTCTTTAGGTGTGATAACGCCGGTGCCAACCAGCACCATCAGTATCAGAAGAGCAACCAGATCAATGCTGAGCTTTTCACTGATGAACAACACCAACGCACCGAGTACCGTGCAGAGGACTATGATCTCGTGGAGGCTCATGCGTAATGTAAAAGCAGCACCCTAATGCCAGTGCTCAGCGTACCAAGGCACTGCTCGATCCAATCCTGCGTTCAGGTCAAATTTCGGGGCGTAGCCCAAGAGTTTCTTCGCTTTGCTCACATCCGCAAGCGAATCGCGCACATCTCCGGGGCGGTCTGGAGCATGCTTAACGCCTATATGCGCAATTTCCGGATCGATACGCGCCAGGTGCGATCGCAAATGGCCGATCACGCCAAGCAGATCAAACCGATCGCCATAGGCGATGTTGAACACTTCACCGGCCGCATCATCCTTGGCCGCCAATCCGCACAGAACAGCGTGAACAGCGTTAGCCACATATGTGAAATCACGTGTTTGGCCTCCGTCACCGTTCACAACGGGGGATTCGTGCTTCAAAAAGGCACGGATGAACTTGGGGATCGCGGCGGCGTATGGGCCTTCAGGATCCTGGCGCTCGCCAAAGACATTGAAGAACCGCAGGCCGATCAATTGCAGGCCATGCATGTGATGGTACAAATGAGCGTATGCTTCATCCATGCACTTGGTAACCGCGTACGGTGAAAGTGGCCGGCCTTCGGTGCCTTCGCGCTTGGGCAGTTCAGTACTATCGCCATAAACGCTACTGCTGCTGGCGTACACGATGCGTTTGACACCTGTGTAGCGTGCAGCCTCCAACACGTTCACGAAACCAGCGAGATTGGCGGCCTCGCTGGGCAAGGGATCGGCGATGCTACGGGGCACGCTTCCCAAAGCTGCGAGGTGTACCACGGCAGATGCTCCGCTCATGGCTGCTTTCAGTTCTTCGATCCGGCAGATATCCCCCTCAACGAACGTGAACCCGGATCTCCCTTCAAGATGAGCGATGTTACTCCGCTTACTGGTGGCAAGGTTGTCGAAACAACGAACCTCATTACCACCGGCCACCAGGGCATCACAAACATGTGAGCCAATGAAGCCGGAGCCGCCAGTAACGAGAACGATCGATGATGACATGATCAACGCCAAATGTAGAGTTCAGGGGTGCGCTGGCTTGAATGCAGCGCCGTATGCGATGTACCTCCACGTTGACGGCACGATCGGTGCGAGAAAAGCATCTACGCTCGCCAGTAAGTCGCGCTGATGCTCAGTTCGACCCAAATTGGCCGTGAATCCACAGGTCTTTATTTCCAGTCGCTCGTAGCCCTTGAAGAGGTCCAGGTCTTCGGGGAAAGAAAGGTATCGCCAATACGAGTTCCAAGCCACGAACCGCGTTCGAAGCCATCGGTGGAACATGGTGGCGCTCAAGTTCTCGGCGAACAAAAGGACACCACCAGGTTTCAGAACGCGCAGCATTTCAAGCAGGGCTTGGCGTTGGCGGTCCTTCGTACCCAAGGCTCCGATCACGCTCTTGAAAATAACCACATCGAACCGATCAGCATCGTAGGTCAATGCGGTCGTATCCTGAACTTCATACTCGACAAGTTCGTCCACCCCATGGGTGCGGTGTAGTTCGTGAGCCCGAACGCTCGGCGGATGAACATCTGTGCAAGATGTCCGATAGCCTGCTTCCGCAAGCATCAAGCTCAACCCCCCATCACGCTCACCTATAGCAAGAGCCATACTACCTGGAGGGTGGATCAAATGGCTACTCCATAGCGGCAAAGCACGAGACCAATTGCGCACATCCCACTGGAAGATATCAAGCTTCTCACCGGCTATAAAGCGCTTTTCGGTGCCCATGGCCAGTTGGATCCCTGATACTTCCGCGATTGAATAACGGAGCGTTTACTTCGCTACAGCCGTACTCCTTCGCTCCCTGATCACCGTGATCTTCACTTGGCCAGGGTAGGTCATTTCATTCTGGATCCGCTCGGCCAAGCTCATGCTGATCGTATCCGCTTCGGCGTCCGTTACGCGTTCGCTTTCCACCATCACACGTAGCTCTCGGCCAGCTTGGATCGCATACGCCTTTTGCACACCTGAGTAGCTCATCGCCAAATTCTCAAGGTCCTTGAGGCGCTGGATGTACTGTTCCATCGCCTCACGGCGAGCACCAGGGCGTGCACCACTGATGGCATCGCACGCTTGAATGATCGGGCTAAGCAGTCCGGTCATTTCGATCTCATCGTGGTGGGCACCAATGGCATTGAGAACATCCGGCTTCTCACCGTATTTCTCGGCGATCTGCATTCCCAGGATCGCATGTGGTAGCTCAGGGGACTCATCGGGAACTTTGCCGATGTCGTGCAGCAGGCCAGCCCGTTTCGCGGCCTTCACGTTCAGGCCTAGTTCGGCGGCCATGGTAGCGCTCAGGTTGGCCACTTCGCGGCTGTGTTGCAGGAGATTCTGGCCATAGCTGCTGCGATAACGCATGCGGCCGACCATCCTGATCAGTTCGGCATGCAAGCCGTGAACGCCCAGGTCAATGCAGGTGCGTTTACCGATCTCCACGATCTCTTCTTCCAGATGGCGCTTGGTCTTGGCGACCACTTCTTCGATACGACCGGGGTGAATACGACCATCCTTCACCAATTGGTGCAGGGCGAGACGTGCCATTTCACGGCGAACAGGGTCGAAGCAGCTGAGAATGATGGCACCCGGTGTGTCGTCCACAACGATCTCCACCCCCGTGGCTTCTTCCAACGTGCGAATGTTGCGACCCTCGCGCCCAATGATCCGGCCCTTCACATCGTCGTTCTCGATCTGGAAAACGCTTACGGCGTTCTCCACGGCGTGCTCTGTAGCTGTCCGTTGTATGGTTTGGATGATGATGCGCTTGGCCTCTTTGTTAGCGGTGAGCTTGGCCTCTTCGGTCACTTCTTTGATGTGCGACATGGCCGCAGTGCGCGCCTCATCGCGGAGGTTCTCCATCAATTGCTTCTTGGCATCTTCGGCATTCAGGTTGCCGATCTTCTCCAGCATAGCCACTTGCTTGGAGTGGTTCTTATCCACGTCTTCTTGGCGGCGATCCAGTCCTTGGAGTTTGCTTTCCAGATCCTTTTTCAGCCCATCCAGCTGGCGTTCCTTGTTGCTCAGGTCTTGCTGCTGACGGCTCAATTGCTGCTCCCGCTGTTTGCTTTTTTCGAGAGCCTGGTTGGCGCGTTTCTCTTTCTCGCGTGCCTCGTTCTCGTGCTCCTCGCGAAGCTGCAGGAACTTTTCCTTGGCCTCAGCGAGCTTTTCCTTCTTTCGGGCCTCGCCCTCCGCTTCGGCCTCCTTCAAAATGGCGCTGCGACGCTTGGTCATAATGCTGTTCAGGAGGAAGTAAACGATCCCTCCTCCGGCGACAAGGCCCACAACGGCCCCGATCAGTGCAGTGATGATGTTCATATCCATGTGTCCACGTGAATTGGTTCAGTGGACCCTTGGAGTGCTCCGGGGAGCGAAGGTGGATCAGCCGCGTATCTCGGAAAGCAGTCGCTCCAGATCTTCCAACGCTTCGATATCCTCGGCGTGGGCTTGGGGCGTAGCTTGGTTCAGGACGCGCGTGGTGACTTCCAAAGCGGCCATGGCCAAGAGATCCTGTTTGTCGGTCATCGGATAGGATGCCTTCAAGCGGGAGATGCTTTCGTTGATCTCGGTAGCGGCCTTACGGATATTCTCCTCCTCGTTCGCGTGAACGGTGAGTGGATAAGCACGTCCGGCCAATTCGATCCTGATCGATGATTCACTCATGGTGGAGGTCGCTGTGGTCAATTTTTCAAAAGGGCCAAGCAGCGATCGATCTCGCTCACCAGTTCATCGATCCGTTCCTTCGATCCCGATCGGTCAGTTTCGGCAGCTGCTGCCGGCTTTACCAAACGGAGAACCTCGTTCTCGCGTTCCAGCTCCATGATGCGTGCGTGAAGCACTTCGACATTCCGCTTCGTTTCACGTGCTCCCTCTTCCAACGAGGAAACCGTATCGGCCAGCTTGTCGCGCTCCCTGCGCAGCCCGTCCACGTGCACGTGCACTTGGCGTATCCGGGTGGCGAGGTCGCTCATGTTCTTGGAATTGAAGACCGTAAGGGTCCGTGCCAAAGATAAGATGAGGGGTGAACCGCGTACGGTCTTTGTATGAACCCGTTCATGTTGACAGAAGCCGCTGCCTTTATTTGAACGGCAGAGAAGGGCGCGGATAGATTGCACCACTCGCACATCAGCGACAAACGAAGGAGAAGAACAATGACCGATCGAATTGAATTGACAAAGATCAATTTACTGATATTCAGCTCATTGATAGCCGCTGGATCAAGTGGTCAATTCGCCCCTGTTCTGCCTCGGTTTTCCCCGCCCATGGACATACCGATCTCGCTTTCCGGCAACTTCATGGAGCTCCGGAACGATCACTTCCATAGCGGGTTGGATATGCGGACGGAGAGTAAAGAAGGGATCCCGGTGAAGGCTGTTGGCGACGGTTGGGTGAGCCGGATAAAGGTGAGTCCTTGGGGCTATGGGAAGGCCTTGTACATAGACCATCCCAACGGGTATACCACGGTGTACGGTCATCTCAGGAACTACTCCGGCACCATCGCAGGAGCTGCGCTCGACGGACAATACAAAGCGAGCGCCTTCGTAGTGGACCTGACCTTCCCTCCAGGAGAACTGCCAGTGAAAAAAGGTCAGGTTGTGGCCAATAGTGGGAACACGGGTGGCAGCAGCGGCCCACACTTGCACTTTGAAGTTCGGCGAACCAGCGACCAGCATGCGCTGGATCCGGAGCGTTTTGGCATGGATGTACCCGATAGCGTTTCCCCGAGCTTTCTTGGCCTGCGAATAGACCCACTGGACAGCAGCTCCCGGGCACAACCGTACCCCGCAAAAGCGCGCGGTTACGTGCTTGCAGGCAAGGACGGTGCGTATACGATCAAGGGGGACCTGACGCCAATGGCCTTTGGAACGGTTGGTCTCTCGGTGAATGTGATCGACCGATACAGCAACAGCGGAAGCACCTGCGGTATACGGAGTTTGAAGGTGAGCGTGGACGGGGTAGCCACTTTCAGCGCGGACCTGGACGAGATCAATTTCGATCTGCAGCGCTACGCCAACGCGTTCATGGACTACGGATTGTTCAAGGGGAACGACATGAATTACAACCGCTGCTACAAGCTGCCGAACAACAAGTTGGAGCTTTACGGCAACGAAACCACCCAGGGACGAATGACGCTCCTCCCGGGCAAAGCGTACAAAGTCCTTGTTGAGGCCATTGATGCGAACGGCAACAGGAGCGTATTTCCGTTCACCCTTTTAGGCGCAACAAGTCAGGAAGTTGTTCAATGGCCGAAGTCATTGGATGCAGGTCAGTTGTTCACGTACAACACAGAGAACAGCATCAGCACGCCGGAATTCCGTTTTACACTACCCCCGAACTCGCTCTATGCCAACGAGCGCATCAGCTGGAAGAGCGGGCCTTCAAAAGAACCGTTCGCTTCTACCCTTGCACTGCACGATAAATTGACACCATTGCACATAGCCGGACAGATTGCCCTCAAGGTGGATGCTGTGGCCTCCAGGGGCCGGGAAAGGAAACTTCTGGTAGTGAAGTTCGATGAAAAGGGTCAGCCCTCCCCAGTTGGCGGGATATATACCGACGGCTGGGTAACGGCCAAAGTTCGAGGCTTCGGGGATTACAGCGTGATGATCGACACCATTCCACCCAAGGTGACAGCGTTCGACCTTATTCCAGTGATGACAGGCCGGGACAGCCTTCGAATACAAGTTACCGATAACCTGAGCGGGATCGACAAATACGTGGGTCGGTTGGACGGCGAGTGGATCCTTTTCGAATTCGACCAAAAGAGGAAGCAACTCATCCACACCTTCGATAAGCACAGTAGCGGCAAAGGCACCCATCAGTTGGAATTGGTGGTGAGCGATGAACGTGGGAACACGACCACGCTCAAGGCGGATTTTTTGCGCTGACCAGGATCACTGCGCCCGCAGTTGTCCTTCAAGATCGCACCGGTCTCTTTCTTGGAGAAAACTGTAGGAAAGATCCTGCGGGATCAGCAACTTGCACGTCGAAGCCGACATTCATGATCGCCGATCCGTATACAAATACCGCCGAAGCGGGCAGTATGATCGAAGATGGTTCGTTCGTCGAGATCGAACAATCTGCTCATGCCCCGCTCAAGTTGAGGAGCATTTCTCACACGATACCGGGCCTTCCGCGCACATGGATCATGGATGAGGAGAGCCCGGAAATGCCGCTTCCGCTTCGACCTGATGGGATCATCAAGGGCGATGTTGAATACACCGGTGCCGGTTTTTGGAATACCGTTCGACCTGTTGATCAAACAGGGAACTACAAGCGATTCAAGTCTTCGCGCACGTGGATCGATCACAGGGACAATGCACTCAGCGGAACAGAACTGCGGGAGCTTTTCCTGATGGTCGTCTTCACCTATCTATTAATGCTCCTTTTGCATGTGGCCTATGACTTTTTCAAGGAGTTTTAGGATACGAGTGGTAACGACCTGAAGGACC
>JANNYL010000263.1:0-9173 GCA_031410075.1 Flavobacteriales bacterium | reverse complement strand
TGGATCAATTGTGACTACTTCTATTCTTATCCGAGCACCACCACGCTCACAGCAACGATCCCAGCTGGCCAATCAACGGATAGCACCCAGATCTGGATCGCATTCCCAACAGAGAACGCTGTAATGCAAATGTCCCATTCCAACGCGCAGAGCTATGCAACTTGGCAAGTAGTGCCCGTTGGCATGCAAGCGGTTATTGTTGGCCTGCACCGAACCGTCAACGGCGACTACTCCTCTTTCACACCAGTGACGATCACAAGCAACATGGACGTGCCCCTGACCTTTACCCCCACCACACTTGCGCAGTTCCAAGCGGCTTTGAACGCCCTTTGATCAGCAGTTCCTGATCCAGAAGAGCTTCGGTATTCACCGAAGCTCTTTTCCTTGGAAGAGATCGACCGATGCGGCGAATGCATTCAACCTTCTTGCTTCTCGCTTTGCTGCTGGCCAACGCGGCCTCCATTCTGTTCTTTCGGTATTTCATTACCGTGGACGGCCCTATGCATGTGCTGCATGCTTCCTTGATGGAGGCACCTTGGAGTTCGCAGAGCCACGTATCGCAGGGGATCACTTATGGGAGTGCCGCGATGTCGACTTGGCTTGGCCATCGGGTCTTGATGATCTTGTTGCTGCTCTGCACACCGGAACTGGCGCATAACTTTTTCGCAGCACTTGTGAGTTGCGCTGTGGTGCTCTCCGTGGTCGCCTTCTTGCGCGCACATGGAACACAGATAGGGCCGGCGATCCTGTGGCTTGCCCCTCTAACCTTCAGCATCCTATTGATCATGGGACTGTTCCACTTTTTGTTAGGTGTTGCTGTTGGTTTCGGTTCAGTAGCTTGGTGGAAGTCGCGCGCAGCCTCGCCTCGGTCGCGTTGGGCAGGGCTGCTGCTCGGAGCAGCCCTCGCGTGGTGGGCGCATCGCAGCGCGCCGATCGTCTTGTGCGTGCTCTTTCTCCCAACGCTGTTAGGCGAGTTGCAGAAGGAGCGAAACACCGCGTTGGTAAGCGAACGCCGATCCATCTTGTGGCGAATGGCGATCATCGGCACTGTGGTGGTGGTGAGCGTGCTTCAGCTGGATCGGGTTGTACACTGGATCTCGCTGCCAAACCCACGTGATCTTCCTGCTTTCAACGAAGCCTTCTTGTTGCGGCCTTTGTTATTGCTGGACCACGCCAAAGAAAAATGGCTCGTCAGTAGCATTGGCATTCTGCTCTTGATCTCGATCGGTGTCGCGGCGTGGGCACGGTGGTGCATTGGGCGAAAAGTGCTCTGGCACGACACCTTCCTTGCGTTCTTCATCGGCCTGACTATTACCTCCTGGCTTTACCATTCGCCCAATGGTCGACAGCTCTTCATTTCGGAACGATGCCAATGGCTGGCGCTTTTGATGCTTGTGGTTTGGCTCGTGGCCATCGCTGATGCGCATCGAGGCTGGGTTGCCCATGCCATCGGAGGAGCGGCCATCTGCGCACTCCCATTGCACTTCATCAGACTGGTCCAGGCCGAGGCTTCTTTCGCCGAATTGCGACGATCACATATCTCTATGATAGAAGCGTGCAAGGCATTGGAACCGGGCAGCTTGGTACTACCCGTGATGGTAGACCACAACTGGTTGTTGCAGCATCTCGATGCATACATGGCCATCGAACATGACGGCATCCTGCTCTTGCCCAATGAACGACTCGGACTGATCACGCCATCAGCAGAAACCGCCGACCCGAACTTGCTGCGCCTTTCGCGCGAACCGTCTTGGCTCGCTCGTCACTGGCGCTCCGGAATTCCCAAGCAGGTGGATCAGATCTTCTTCATCGGTGGCGATATCGAACGAACGGTGAATAAACATCCTTGGCCTGTTTTGTTGAAGGACCGCTACCGATCGAATTTCGACAATGGATATACGCGGATCTATACGGCTGTTGGGGCACCATTGCCGTGAAGCAGGAGCTCTGGCTTTGCGCGTAACAAGCTTACAGGCAGCCATGAAAACAGGACTGCACCAGCGCTTGGCGCTAGAACTCAATCCAACTTCAACACCGCCAGGAAGGCCTCCTGTGGGATCTCAACAGAGCCTACGGATCGCATGCGTTTCTTACCTTCCTTCTGCTTCTCCAGCAGCTTGCGTTTGCGCGAGATGTCGCCGCCATAGCACTTCGCGGTAACGTCTTTGCGCAGGGCTTTCACGGTTTCGCGGGCTACGATCTTTACGCCGATGGCGGCTTGAATGGGAATGTCGAATTGCTGGCGGGGCAATAGCTCCTTCAGCTTGCTGCACATCTTCTTGCCCAACTCGTGTGCGTGATCGCGGTGGATCAATGCGCTCAAGGCGTCAACCGTTTCGCTGTTCAGCAGGATATCGAGCTTGATGAGGTCGCTTTCCTTGAACCCGATCGGGTGATAGTCGAATGAGGCGTATCCACGAGAGATCGATTTCAGCTTGTCGAAAAAGTCAAAGACCACTTCGCCGAGGGGAAGTTCGAAACTGAGTTCCACACGGTCGGTGGTGAGGTAGTTCTGACCGGTCAGCATGCCGCGCTTCTCGATACAGAGCGTCATGATGGCCCCGGTGTACTCGCTCTTCGTAATGATCTGTGCCTTGATGTACGGCTCTTCGATCTTGTCGATGTGCATGACCTCCGGCAGCTCGGTCGGGTTGTTCACATTCAACACATCACCATTGGTCTTGGTCACGATGTACCCCACGTTCGGCACCGTGGTGATCACTGTCATGTTGAACTCTCGTTCCAACCTCTCCTGAATGATCTCCATGTGCAGGAGGCCAAGAAAACCGCATCGGAAGCCGAAGCCCAATGCCGCACTGCTCTCTGGCGTCCACGTCAAGCTCGCATCGTTCAGCTTGAGTTTTTCCATGGCATCGCGGAGCTCTTCGTACTCATCCGTATCCACCGGAAAAATGCCCGCCCACACCATGGGCTTCACATCCTCGAAACCTTGTATCGCAGTCAAACAGGGCCGGTCCTGATGTGTGATCGTGTCACCCACCTTCACCTCGCTCGCGGTCTTGATCCCGCTGATGATGTAGCCCACATCGCCCGCCCGAACTTCGGGTTTTGGCCGCAGGTCCATCTTCAAAATACCCACTTCATCGGCACCGTATGTAACGCCGGTGTTGAAGAATTTCACCTTGTCGTTCTTCTTGATCGTACCGTTCAGCACGCGGTAATACGCGATGATCCCCCGGAAACTATTGAAGACACTATCGAAGATGAGCGCTTGTAGCGGCGCATCGGGATCGCCTTTGGGTGCGGGCACACGCGCCACCACAGCTTCCAGGATCTTGTCCACGCCCAAGCCGGTTTTGCCACTGGCCGAAAGAATGTCCTCCAACTTGCACCCAACAAGGTCCACGATCTGGTCCTTCACTTCTTCTGGATTCGCACTGGGCAGATCCATTTTGTTGAGCACGGGGATGATCGTGAGATCATGCTCCATCGCGAGATAGAGGTTGCTGATGGTTTGTGCCTGTATGCCTTGCGTGGCATCCACGATCAACAAAGCACCTTCGCAAGCGGCGATGGAACGACTCACCTCGTAGCTGAAATCCACGTGGCCGGGTGTATCGATCAAATTCAGGATGTACTTCTCGCCATTCAGCGAATAGTCCATTTGAATTGCCTTGCTCTTAATGGTGATCCCTCGCTCGCGCTCCAGATCCATGTCATCCAGGGCCTGCGCCTGCATATCGCGATCAGCGATGGTACCGGTCATCTGCAAGAGGCGATCGGCCAGGGTGCTCTTACCATGATCGATGTGGGCGATGATGCAGAAATTGCGGATGTTTTTCATGGAATGGCCTCGAAACCCTTCGTCGGCGAACCTAAGGCGGGTAAAATCGGGGCGCGAAGGTAGGCCTACTCCATTCTGATGATCCAGAAGCGGCCAAAGCCGCTATACCTTCGTCTATCTTTGGAATTCATACGGATCGAACTTCAAAAACCTCAAGCACATGACGCTTCGATACACTTCGCTACTAATGGTCTGCGTTTGTCTATCCACTTTTGGACAAACAGTACTCACACCTGAGGACTACAACGATCTTAAGGGCCATGATCTACTGCCTAGCGGTACGATCTTTATCAGCGGACCCTCGGGAACGGGTTTACCAGTTTCATCCCAGGCCACCCAACGGGGCGGTGGTGGTGGTTGTGAGTGCTGGGTTGAACCAGATAACAACTACTCGTTGGCCATGACGCCGAACGATGACTTGTACTCAACTGTCATTGATCTGCCGTTCTCGTTCAGCTTGTTCGGCGAGGCATACACGCAATTGTATATCAACAATAACGGGAACGTTTCATTTGTGAACCCTTACAGCACTTTCAGCTCATCGGCATTTCCCGCAGCTGAATTCAAAATGGTAGCCCCGTTCTGGGCTGATGTGGATACCCGAGGCGACGATGGGAACGGGCTCAATGGAGGTCAGGTGGTATACCGCCTTACACCAACGGCACTCTATGTGAACTGGATCGACGTGGGCTATTTCAACTCGCAAACAGACAAACACAACAGCTTCCAACTCATCATCACAGACGGCACAGACCCTGCGGTGCCGGGGGGGAACAACGTGAGCTACTGCTACAGGGACATGCAATGGACCACAGGCAGTGCGTCCTTGGGGCAAGGCGGTTTTGGTGGTATTCCAGCTACCGTAGGTGTTAACCGAGGCGATGGTGTCGACCATTCCCAGATCGGCCGATTCGGATACGACGATGAGACTTATGGTGGTCCGTACGCTGACACGAGCGGCATCAGTTGGTTGGACAGCACGCATTTCTACATGAACACGGCTGGCGGCAACATGCCACCAATTTTTGGTAGCAACCTGAATTGCGATACCGTTATCGTCCAGATCATGGCCGATGGATCGCACGGCCCTCTGCATCAGAAGGTCTGGGTGCTCCCTGGGGCGCCAGGTCAGCAGGTTTCCTGCACGGTTGATGCCCCTTCGCTCCCTGGCTTCAACGGTTGGAGCGCGGGTCCTGCTGATCACTTGCAGATCCTATTGGACGACTACCTCACGGGTGCGTTGGCGGGCATTCATATCGTTACTTTCATGGCTACCACAGGCGGGGTCGAACCGCTGACTTCGAATTACACGGTGCAACTGGAATTGCTGGAGGACCAGAACGGGGTGGAAACCATAACAAGCAATTCCGTTTTGCACCTTTTACCCAATCCTGCCCAAGACCAGGTTCGCTTGAGTTGGAACGATCAGAACCGCCCTGTTTCGATAGAATTGATCGCGGTTGATGGTCGCGCAGTACGTACGGTACCCGTCTTGGCCAGATCCCGAGATATGCTTCTGAATATCAGCGACCTACCTCCTGGCAGCTACCGGATCGTGGCCCGCTTCTCAAATGGTTCTGCGGTTCAGCAATTAGTGAAGACGGATCGCTGAGTCCAAGAATTGCTGCATTTCGCGAAGCCCTTGCCACACCTGGCGAGGGCTTCGTGGTATTTTTGGGTACCAAAGGCCCACTGGCAGGCAACTTTTCACCGAAGGATCGCATCATTACCCCCAGAACACCCATGACGGACGACCAGCTCGTAGCAGGATGCATGAAGGGCGACCCCATCGCCCAGAAAGCCCTGTACAAGGCGTACTCCCGAAAAATGATGAGCATTTGCATGCGATATGCCGCCGGTCGCGAACAGGCCCAGGACATCCTGCAGGACGGGTTCGTGAAGATCTTCACCAAAATGGACCACTTCCGAGCGGATGGGCCTTTGGGGGGGTGGATCGCACGTACGATGGTGAACACAGCACTCGACCACATCCGCCGCAACAAGCCATACGACCATAGTTTGGACCTTACGGAAGCGGAACACCTGCACGCTGAAGACGAGCACGTTTTGAGCAGCATGACCACCGACGAGTTGATGGCGATCATCGCTGGGCTGCCCACCGGTTACCGCACGGTGTTCAACTTGTTCGCCATAGAGGGCTACCCACATAAGGAGATCGGTGAAATGCTCGGTATCAGCGAGAACACGAGCAAAAGCCAATTCATGAAAGCACGGGCCTACCTGCGCAAACTGCTACCCAAAGAGGCTGCAGCCATTTACGGAACACACCATGAAGGATAAATTCATAGACACCCTGGCGGAACGGTTCGCGGACCACGAGACGAGCGTGGCACCGGGAACGTGGGAAGCTATCAGCGGCCAGATGGCTTTCGCTGGTGGTGAAACTCTTCGCCAGGCGTTGCAGGAGAAATTCAGCGGCCACGAGGCACCTGTTGATCCGCATGTATGGGAGGGCATCAGTAACCAATTGGGACATGGCGCTGCCGCAGGAGTGGGTAGTGGAGCTGGCTTGTGGGCAGCTGGTATCGCAGCCACACTCGTTGCTGGCGGTTTTCTTTTCTACAGTCTGAGCGGCTCCGAAATTGCAACAGCTATACCCGCAAAGCCGAAAGAGCCGACGCCAGTGATGGTTGATGCGGCGATCACCAGCCTACCCGAAGCAACCTCTGGAACACTCTCTGCGACGAGCGCTTCCATTCAGAACGAAAGCAAGCAATTGGCCGTGCCTGATCCGAAGCTCGATCAAGCAGTGGCTAAAAGCCAAGTGGTTCCCATGCCAAAAACCGGTGTGGATCCTATCCTTGTAGACAACACTTCCTCCACTTCAACCGAAGGACCGAAAGTGGTAACGAACGTGCTCCAAGGCATTGTGGACACCTATGTGACCAGTGCCAAAGTGGTGGTAACCGAACCGGTACCGCCACCCACTCAGGCGGAAATGCCGAGTAAGGAAGTGCATCCTCAACACGAAGAACAAATCGTTGGCGATATGGCGGGTCAAGAAGAATACCTGGCTCCAGTGATCCTCGAAGAAGTGTCACCCGAAATTTTCATTCCCACAGCATTCAGCCCGAACGGTGATGGTGCGAATGACGAATTCACAGTGAGCTGTAAGCGGTATGAGAAGGCCCTTGTGCGGATCTTCTCGGCAACCAACAACTCCTTGGTGTTCAGTGCCGATAATTTGGAGGCCAAATGGAACGGTCGCATAATGAACAGTGGACAACCCTGCGAGCCCGGCATGTACTTCTACGCGTTGGAAGTAACAGGTACGGATGGTCGCACGTGGAGCAAGGGAGAGGTGGTGCGATTATTCCGATAACAACATGAAGGTCTTGATATCCCGGGTCACTGTTCTGGCCAATGCACTTGTCCTTGTGAACTTGTGCATGGCGCAGGTTGGTCTTCAACAGGGCTTATCGGCTGCGCAATACCAGGAGCTGAAACTCAACGGCGCCATCCCATCGAATTTTCACGGCCCCATCATTAGTGAGCCCTTGAGTGGCCCTGTATTACCACCGCAAGGAATGCGGGGTGGTGGTAGCACCAATACGTGCGACTGTTGGATCCCACCTGATGGCTCGTACACGCTGGCCATGCCTCCAAATGATGATGGATCATCGGCACTTATCACCTTACCATTTTCGTTCGATCTCTACGGGCAGTTCTTCACAGACTGTTACATCAACAACAATGGGAACGTCTCCTTCAACAATAGCTACTTCACCTTCAGCTCCGATCCTTTTCCGAGTTCTGATTATGTCATGGTAGCACCTTTCTGGGGAGATGTGGATACCCAAGGTGCCGGGCAAGTGTGGTACAAAGTGACACCCACGGCACTCTATGTTAATTGGGTTGGGGTCGGCTATTTTGCTTCTCAGACGGACAAGTTGAATACTTTCCAACTGATCATAACCGATGGCACCGATCCAGTGATCGGGATAGGTAAGAACGTGAGCTTTTGTTATCAGGACATGCAATGGACCACCGGCAGTGCCTCCGACGGGGTGAATGGTTTCGGCGGAACTCCGGCGACTGTTGGAGCAAATCTGGGAAATGGAGTGGACTACATCCAATTCGGGCGGTTCGATCAACCCGGGGGTGCGTACGATGGTCCTTTCGGGTCGAACGATGGCATCGATTGGTTGGACAACCAGAGCTTGGCGTTCAATACATCCGTGTTCACGAACAATATCCCACCAATAGGAAGCGGTGAATACCTCTGCGATACCATTGTTGTTTGCGCTGGAGAACTTGTGACCCTCAATTTCCAATTCCTGAGCCCCGAAGCTGATCAGATCACCACGGCAACGGCTTCCGCTCCGGATTTCAGCAACTTCACCATCACATCGAACACGCCCGGCCAAACCGCGAACATTACGGGCGAGTTCACACCACTTCCAGGGGAGGTCGGTTTCCACACGGTCACGTTCGAGGCCACTGACAATGGCGCCCCACCGCTTACTTCCACATACAACATAGTTGTTGAGGTGCAAGTCGCCGCCATCATGGAGCCCGGCGATACCACGGTCTGCGAGACCGCAACACCATTTGCCCTGTATGATCTTTTAGGAGGAAGCCCACTGGCCGGAGGCGATTGGACCGACCCTAATGGAGATGTGCATAGTGGCACCTTTGAACCAGGTGAAGACGCGGATGGCGAATACGTGTATGCAGTAGGATCAGGCGGTAATTGCCCGAACACAGGTGTGGTGACCGTGACCACCGTTGCGTTGGCCAATGCAGGCAGTAATGCGGTTTCGGCCTATTGCAATTCAGCGCCCACCGTATCGCTTTTCGATGTGCTGAATGGCTCACCCCAAGTTGGCGGAGCTTGGACAGCGCCCAGCGGTCTTGCATTTGGTGGAACGCTCGATCCTGCGACCGATGCCGATGGAGATTACACCTACACACTCACGGGCACAAGCCCTTGCCCGAACGTAAGTGCCGTGATCTCGGTTTCCATTGAACAAGCGGTTGATGCTGGGGAGGACGCAAGCATAACTCTGTGCAAGGATGCTGACCCACTGGTGCTGCTAAGTGCCTTGAACGGAACACCGCAAAATACGGGCACTTGGGCCGCGCCGGGTGGAGCTGCCTTCGGTAACTCGTTCACAGCGGCAACCCACGACCCGGGCAACTACACCTATACTGTTGCCGCAGTGCTTCCCTGCCCCACCGAAAGCAGCATACTTGCCATAGTCGTTGACCCCCTGCCGAACGCTGGTACGGATGGTCAGCTTTCCCTGTGTGCGGATGCGAACGAGGCACCACTTTTCGCTGAATTGGGTGGAAACCCGAACAGTGGCGGTGAATGGATCGACCCACAAGGGGATCTGAACATAGG
>JANNYL010000262.1:0-5521 GCA_031410075.1 Flavobacteriales bacterium | reverse complement strand
GCAGGCGTTGCCATCATCTGGGCAAGGGATGGTGGAACCCACACAGATGCATGCTCCGTTGATCACATCGCCGGTGGTGTTCACATCGCCGTCGTTGCATGCCGATCCTTGTTGACCAACGAGGTTCGGACAGTTGTCTACACAGTTGGCTGTGCCATCACCATCGGTATCGGTGTCGAGTGTTCCGCAACCGCAAACGCCGGGTGCGATCTTGTTGGGATCATTGGGGCAGCCGTCGTTGCAGTTGGCGGTACCGTCGCTGTCGCTGTCGGTATCGGCCACACCGCAGCCGCAGATGCCGGGTGCGATCTTGTTGGGATCAGCAGGGCAGCCGTCGTTGCAGTTGGCGGTACCGTCGCTGTCGCTGTCGGTATCGGCCACGCCGCAGCCGCAGATGCCGGGTGCGATCTTGTTGGGATCGTTGGGGCATGCGTCGTTGCAGTTGGCTGAACCATCAGCGTCGCTGTCGGTATCAGCAACACCGCAACCGCAGATGCCGGGTGCGATCTTGTTGGGATCGTTGGGGCATGCGTCGTTGCAGTTGGCTGTGCCATCAGCATCGGTGTCGGTATCGGCCACGCCGCAACCGCACACACCGGGTGCGATCTTGTTCACATCGAATGGACACAGATCCGTGCTGTTCAGGACATAGCCAACCGGTGCTACGCAAGTCAATAGACTGGTCGTAAGATCACCAAAGCCATCGTTATCCTGATCAGCGTAATAGGTGCTGGCTGAATTCTCCGTCACGGTCACAGTGGCGCTCACTGAACTGCATGGGCTTACGCCGGTGACAGTGTATGTGTACACCCCAGGGCTCATGCTGGCGGGGTCGTAATTGCCGCTCACAACAGCACTGGGCCCACTCCATGAGCCACCGATGTCCGGTGTTCCTCCAAGCTGTGCAAAGAGGTTTTGCGCTGGGCTGTTGGAACAGACGGTCAACGCGCCGTTGTTGCCCGCGCTCGGAGCCGCCACCACATTCATCGTGAACCAATCATGACTCGTGCAAGCACCTGCGAAAACGTATCCCAGTGTATGCAGCCCTGGTGTTGCCACTGCTGGGTTGAACGCGCCGGTTATGGCGTTAATGGTGCCGATCTGGTTGGCATCGGAGAAGACTCCACCCGTATTGATGGCGGGGATGATCGTGCTCGGCAGGATCGGAGCGGAGTTCTTGCAGATCGTGGTCACTGGGTAGTTCAGGTCTACGACCGCGGCATTCACTGTTACGGTGAAGGTGCAAGGAGCACTGACGTTCACGCCGTCACTGGCCGTAACCGTTACCGTGGTATCGCCGATATCGAACAGGGTGCCCGGGTTCAGCGAGTAGTTGATCGAAGGACTTGCACCGCAATTGTCATTAGCGGTTGCATTGAACGAAGCGATCGCATTGCAAGCGCCGGGAGCGGCGCTCACAACCATGGCACCAGGGCAAGTCACAACCGGTGCTTGCATATCGCTCACCGTTACGGTCTGTGTGCTTGTAGCTTGGCGTCCTGAGTTGTCCGTCACCGTCCATGTCACGGTAGTTGTGCCGACCGGGAAGGAAGCAGGAGCATCGTTGGACACGGTTGCCACACCACAGTTATCTGCGGTCACAGGTGTACCGAGAGCGACTCCGGTGGCCGTGCAGCCGGAATTGGTAGAGGCGATCACATTCGCGGGAGGGATGATTGCAGGATCCTCCACATCAAGCACCGTCACATCGAATTCGCAGGTGAGTGTGGTACCTGAAACACTTCCGGTATACGAGTTGGTGGTAGTGCCTACTGGGAAGTCCCCAGGCGCAAGGCCACCGATGAACAAGGCGCTCCAAGGCCCACCACAATTATCCTGGATCACCGGCACGGCGTACATGTAGTTGCCTGTGCACAGCCCCGGTTGTTGGTTGATCGTGGTGTCGTTCGGGCAGGTGATCGTGGCGGGTTCGCTGTCCACCACGTTCACATTGAACGAGCAGGTGGCCGTGTTCCCGTAGGCATCTGTCGCCGTGTAGGTGATCGTTGTCGTACCGGTCGGGAATGCTGATCCGCTGACAGGTCCGGCGGTTTGTGCGATGGTGGAACCCGTGCAGTTGTCCGAAACGGTTGGTGTGCTCCAAGTGGCCAAACCGGTGCAAAGACCAATGGTCGTACCCACGTTTATCCCAGCAGGGCAGAAGTTGATGGTTGGCTTTATCGTGTCCTGCACCGTTACGTTCATGGTCTGCACCGCGCTGAAGAGGCCCGCCGCATCAAGCGCCCTGTACTTCATCTGGTATGAACCAGGGGCCAGCGCGTCACCGGGGTTCGGGCCGCTCACGTATTGCACTATAACGCCGGGGCAGTTGTCCGTAGCTGTCGGGTAGTTCGGGGCCGTGATCGTGCACCCGTTCGAAGGCACGTAGCCGAGCATGCTCGGGGTGGGTCCGAACGTCGGTGCCGTGGCATCGGTCACGACGACATTGAAGCTGCATGTGCTGGAATTGCCCGCCGCATCTGTGCTCTGGTAGCTCACGGTGGTGGTACCTGCCGGGAAGGAGGACCCCGAGGCCGTGGTGGTGCCGCTCATGAGCACCGGGGTGATGCACGTGGCCTCCACTTCGATCACGCTGCGCAGGGAGGTGGTGTTCTTTTCATCGTTCCACTTCCCGTTGGCCTTCATGTGGCCGTAGTCCTCGTTACCCCCGCTGCTGTTCGGTTCGCCGTTGCCGCTATCCCAATTCGTATAGCTCAACGGTGCGCTGTTGGTCCAGCGCCAGGTGCCTTCCGTGGCCACATCGTTCAAGGCGATCCAGAACATCTGTGTGGTTCCCCCGGCGGCATCCACGGCACTGCGGAGCCAGGCGTTGTGCGCGGCATCACGGATCACCGGCAAGTGACCGCCGGCCGCGATGGCGCCCTGATTGGCTGTGAGCCATGTGCTCGAGGTGTTCCGGTAGTAATAGGAGCGACCTTGGTAGGTGCCGATGGAGGTATAGCCGGATGGAACACCCACGGCTGCGCAGGTGGTGCACGGTTCGGCGACGGTCGGGGTGGGGTAGGTAACGGAAGCAGAGCAGCTGGATGCGCTGCTGTTGGCAGAGATGTTCGTGCAGCCGCTGAATACCGGCGCCGTTGCATCGAACACGGTAACCCAGAAGGAGCACTCGCTGAAGTTCCCGGGAACAGCGCTGTCGGTCGCACGGTGTTTCACGAGCGTTGTTCCTACCGGGAATACGCTTCCGCTCGCCGGGCCATTGGGACGCGTGATCGTAATACCGCTGCAATTGTCAGTTGCTGTGGGCAGGCTGTAGGTAACCACCGCGCCACAAAGTCCGGCTGTCGCTTCCACCGCGATATCCGCACCACAGGTGATGATCGGTGCCGTCACGTCTTTCACTTCCACGATGAAGGAGCAGGTCGCGATGTTCCCGCTCACGTCGCTCGCCGCATAGGTGATGATCGTCTGGCCGACCGGGAAGGAACTACCGGATGCCGGCCCGGAGGTCTGTGCAAGGGTGGAACCTGCGCAGGTGTTTCCCAAGGTGGGCGGGTTCCAGGTCACCGTCGCAGCGCATGCTGCTGCCGGAGCGTTCACGGAGATCGCACTGGATGGGCAGCCAACGATCACGGGTGCGGTATTGTCCAGCACTGGCACCGTGAAGGTGCACGAGCTGCTCAAGCCATTGTTCGAAGCGGTGATCGTAACGCTCGGGTTGCCCGGGCCCACTTGTGTTCCCGCAACGGGGGACTGCACCACGACCACGCCAGGGCAATTATCTGAGAAGGTCGCGCTCGTGATGTAGTTCGGCAATGCCACTGTGCAGCTCGCGCCCACATTCAATTGCGCGATCAAGGCCGGGCATGTGACCGAAGGAGCTTGATTGTCGACCACCGTGATGGTGAAGGAGCAAGAAGCGGGGAGACCTGCCGCATCGGTAACGGTGTGCGTCACTGTGGTTGTTCCGATAGGGAAGGTGGAGCCAGAAGCCAATCCGGATGTGCGAATGGTCACAGCGCCACTGCAGTTATCGGTACCAACTGGGGTAACGTAATTCACCACCGCACCGCAAATGCCAGCATCATTGTTAACGCTGATATTCACCGGGCAAGTGATCGTCGGTGCCGTTTGATCAACGACCGTAACGAAGAAAGTGCAGTTGGAGGAATTGCCGGCCGCATCGGTCGCGGTCAGGGTGATCGTGTTCGGTCCTGCACCGAGGATAGAACCGGGAGCAGGCGATTGTGTCTTGATGATCGCGGCCGCGGCGGTGCAATTATCGCTCACCGATGCACTTGTGCGATAATCGATGAGCACAGCACTGCAGGATGCACCAGCGCTTACGGTCACATTTACCGGGCACGTGATCACGGGTGCCGTATCATCCACCACGGTAACGGCTTGAGGGCACGTGGAACTTAGCCCATTGATGTCTGTTACGATCCAGGTGACCGTTGTCGTGCCAAGTGGGAAGGTGCCAAGCGTATTGTTCGTGACGGAGGCCACGCCACAATTGTCGCTCGTGACAGGCGTGCCGAGGATCAGACCACTGGCACCGCAGGCGCTGTTCATACTTGCGTTGATGTTGGCCGGGCAAGTGATCGTGGGGTTCACGTTATCCACCACGGTAACGGTCTGCACACATGTGCTAGGGAGCCCGCTATTGTCAGTCACGGTCCAGATCACAAAAGTTGCTCCTGTAGGGAAGGCAGCGGGTGAATTGTTGGTCACAGAAGTTACGCCACAGTTGTCCGCGGTCACGGGCGTTCCGAGCACCACTCCCGTGGCGGTGCAACCGCTGTTGGTGTTGGGGGAAACGTTGGCTGGGCAAGTGATCGTCGGTGCCACATTATCGATCACCACAACCGTCGTGTTGCAGGTACTGGTGTTGCCCCTTTCATCCGCGAGCGTAACAGTAACGATGTCCCCGTTGCTTACAGTGCTTCCAGCGCTGGGCGATTGGCTTACCACCAGGTCGGCATCGATCGAGCAATTGTCGCCCGTGATGGAGATGAGGGAGGTGACGTCGCCCAACAGCCCGGAACATGAGCCGGGCAGGGTGTTCACCGTGGTCGTTCCGGGGCAAGTGAATACCGGACCTATGGAGTCGGTGACGATCACGCTGAACAGGCAGGTGGTCGAATTGCCACTGGCGTCAACAGCTTCGTAAGTGATCCACGTGGTATCCACAGGGAACCAGCCACTGGATGGCCCGGCGATCTGGCTCCATGTGGTTGATGCTCCGCAGTTGTCCGTGATCAGCGTATCAACATCAAGGCCTGAAGGAAGGCTCACGGTGGTGCCGCAGAATCCTGGATCAGAGCTATAGGAGGTGGAGAGGATGCAGTTGAAGGTCGGAGCGATCGTATCCCGGAGCCAGATCCAATGGTCATTATCTGCATGGTTCCCATAGATATCATCGATATCCATCATCATGCGCACCACAGTGTCCTGCGTAAACACCATGCCCGCCGACGGCCACATGGTGTTGGTCCATGCGCTGCAATCGGTCACGGTCACCGAATCACGCAGGTCCGGGAAGGCGATCTGGCAGTTC
>JANNYL010000261.1:0-1480 GCA_031410075.1 Flavobacteriales bacterium | reverse complement strand
TCTGGCCGCAGTCCTCATTACCCGCGAGCCCATCAGGCCGATCATGGTACATCGTGTTCATGATTTCCGGCACACGGCGCTGAAGTGTGAATTCCCCCAGTTCACATTCGCTGTAGAGGTATGCCATTTGGTGGCTCGGCTCATTCCCATGCGCGTATTGTCCGATTAGCCCTGTGATGTCGGCTTGCTCCCGACCCGAGGTACCGCGTTTCGCGGTAAACAGGCGATCGAGCTTGCTGGCAAGACTATCACTTCCGCCTAAGTAGTCTTTGAATTGGGCCATCTGATGAGGTACGAACATCGAATACTGCCATGCGTTGGCCTCCGTAAAATTGAAGTTCACCTCGTATGGGTCGAAGGGGGTAATGAAGCCTCCGTTGCGCTTGGCCCTGAAAAACTTCGTTTCTGGATCCAAGAGGTTCTGCCAGTTCCTCGAGCGTTCGCGGAACACGTCCGCAAGGCTGTCGTGCCCAAGCTCGGCGGCCATTGCCAGGATGCACCAATCATCATACGCGTACTCCAACGTCTTGCTCACGCTCTCGCTCTGGTCCTCACTGCTTATGTAGCCGTTCTTCCGGTACGCGTTCAGTCCCGGTTCGTCGCGGTTGGCGCTGGCCACCATCGCCTCCAAGGCCAATTCCGCATCGAACCCCCGGATCCCCTTCGAATACGCGTCGGCGATCACGCTCACGCTGTGGTAGCCGATCATGCAATCCGTTTCGTTTCCCCAGAGTTCCCACACGGGTAGCTTACCGCCCTGCTGATAGTGCAGCAAGAAGGTCTTGATGAAGTCGCTGGTCATCTCTGGCTCCAGGATCGTCATCAACGGGTGCAACGCGCGGAAGGTGTCCCAGAGGCTGAAGACGGTGTACACGTTGTGATCGGCATGGTGCACCTGGCCGTCCATTCCGCGGTAATTGCCATCCACATCGTTGAAGACGTAGGGCGCCACATAGCAGTGGTAGAGGGCGGTGTAGAAGATGCGCTGCTGCTCCTTCGTTCCGCCGGTCACCTCGATCTTGCTGAGCTTGGCGTTCCAGGCGTCTTCGGCCTGTTGGCGAACCCGGTCGAAGTCGGAGAGGGGAACCTCGGCCTGCAGGTTGCGCCGAGCGCCGTCGACGCTCACCGCACTGATGCCTACGGTCACGATCAAGGGCGCGGTGTTGGGAGCGAACCGGAAGATCCGCTTGGTCACGCGGCCCTCGACCTGTTCAATACCAGCGCCCGATGGCTTGTCCGGAATGTCCGTGCAGGCTTGGCTGAACCGGATGCAGTAGTAGAGCTGCTGATCACGTGCCCAGGAGGAGGAACGGCGCCATCCCACCACCTCGTTGGGGTTCACCAGTTCGATGTGCCCGGCGGTGAGTTTGTCGCGATGTTCCAGGTCGAGCACGAGTGACGGGGCATGAGGCGCTTGAGCTTGGTCTCGGAGTTGGTGGTCGAGATCTCTTCCTTCAGGCGCAGCAGCTCCGAGCTCAGG
>JANNYL010000260.1:0-5332 GCA_031410075.1 Flavobacteriales bacterium | reverse complement strand
AGCCCATTTGCCCAGCGGCCAAGTTTTTCCGATAGAAGGCGTTGCTCGCTTCCGCTGTGCTGAAGCCCGCGTATTGCCGGATCGTCCACGGACGGATGGCGTACATGCTGGCGTAGGGGCCACGCAAGTAGGGGGGAGCGCCTGCGCCGAACTTGATATGCTCGAGTTGCTCGGTGTCCCTCGGTGTATAGAACGATTTGAGGGGGATCTCTTCTCTGTTCGGGATGTCAGCCACTGGCTGTTGGCTGTTGGCCATTGGCTGGCTGGCCGCTGAGGGGGTGAACGCCTTTGCGAGCGTTGTCGTGAGTTGTTCAACGGTGTACGACCCGCCCAGTGGATCTCCCACACGATCAAGGAAACTTTCGTCGCGCAGCAAGTTGTGGATGTTGCGGACCACGCGCAGGCTGAGTTGTTCGCCTTCGGGCAGCGGCAGGGTTGGAATGGTGAGCCCATCACAGCCGCCGGTGATCGCGCTGATCGCTTGCAGTGTTGCACGGATCGCATGGTCATAGGCTGACTTTGCGTCGCTAGGGTAGGTCACAACCGCTTGGATCCACGTGGTGTGCGAGCAGTCGTGTGCTGGCTTGAAGGCATCTACAATGGCAGCCCATGCCTCACGGAAAGCGCGGAGGCGTGCAGTTTCCACGAACAGGTCATCGCCCAGGTGCAACCGGAACTGAATACGGGCGCTGGCATCGTCGACGGAATAGCCTTGAGCCATCAAGCGATCGAGCAGTGCATGGCCTTGTTCCAAAGCGATACGCGTGGCGGCGATCATGTCCGTTCCTGTGATACGGCCGTCGCTTACGCTGAAGAGCCGCAGCCTCGGGTATGGCGCCAGTTGCTCTTTGATCTCTCCCACGTGCATGTCGTGCGGAAGCCCGATACATCCGCTCACCTCGGAAGGGGGTGTATTCTGTTGTTCATGAAGGCGCAGGATCTCCACTATGGTGGTCGCATCACCATCCAACTGTAGATCGATCGCGCCCACCCAGATGTCTTTGAGCAACGCGGTGTGGTCGCTCAACTTGCCATAGATCTCCAGGGCATCAGCTCCACCCATCAGCGCGTCCAAGGCCCGCTTGTTCGCCTTCACCGGATCGCTGGCATCCACACCCACCGTGCAGCGCCAGGCATTGCCTTGCTGCTTCACGCCCCTGCGGAAACCGATGGTTGACGCTTGGTCGGCTGAAGTGGCGAAGGGCTTCTCCGTCGGCAGTCCAGACACCTTCACGGCGATGCTTGAAGGATCGGCACCTTTGAGTTCTTTGAGTATCAGGGCTTCCCACGCTGCGGCATCCAGCGGGGAGAACATGTCGAACAGGTGGTTGGCCATGCGGCTAAGTTCGGTCTTGGGGGCTCATCACCGAAGGTTCATAAAGGAAGAGTCGTCAAACCTTTGTTAGCGCAGGATGTCTTTAATGTTGCACCCGGGTTAATTCACCTTTCATCTTCATGAAACTTTCCTCTCTTGTCATCAGCCTGCTCTTTGCTGGTTCCGCTTTGGCCCAGACGGCTCCCAGTGATAGCCTGTTCAACACGGATCAGGTTGTTACAGTGAACCTCACTTTCTCGGATCCGAATTTCTGGACGACGCTGACCACCTACTACAGCAATGATCTGGGTGAAACCCTTACGGCAGATGTCTCCATCACAGACAATACCGGCACCCATGCACTTCCATTCGTGGAGGTTGATCTGAAGGGCAATAGCACCTACGGCCACCCAGGTAACAAGAAGAGCTTCAAGATCGATTTCAACGACAATGTGAGCGGGCAGAAGTTCCATGGTATGACCAAGCTCCACTTCAACAATTGTTACAACGATCCCACCTTTATGCGCGAGAAGATCTTCTTCGATCATTGCCGCGAAGAAGGCGTGTTGGTGCCTCGGGTGCTCTTTGCGAACGTGTACATGAACGGGACCTTCTGGGGATTCTACGACATGGTGGAGGCCGTGGACAAGAACTTCCTGGACCGTTGGGTGGATGAGAACAACGGAAACATGTTCAAGGCTGGGGATAACTTCGGAATGGGTAGTAGCTCAGCGGCTGACCTGCTGTATTACGGAAACGACCAGGCCAGTTACACCGCTCGCTACGAGTTGAAGACCAATGAAACCGAGAATGACTGGAGCGACCTGATCGCTCTGTTGGATGCCTTGAACAATGGCACCAATGATGTAGTGCAAGCCGAACTACCGCAGCTTTTTGTTTGGAACGATCTGCTCAAATCCTTGGCCTTGGACAATCTTTTCGGAAACCTCGATGCCTACATCAACAGCGCGCGCAACTATTACATCTACCACGACAGCACCACTTTTCAATGGAATTGGATTCATTGGGATGGCAATGAATCGTTCGGCAAGTATCCCGCAATGGGTGTGGATGCGGTCACGCTTTCACCCACCTATGTGGCAGCGAACAGGCCGCTCATGACGAAGATCACCACCATCCCGGCGTTGCGTCTTGATTACCTGAACGCATACTGCGGGTTGCGCACGAACTTCACCAATGCCCATGTCGATCCTCGGATCGATGCGATCAAAGCGTTGATCCAAGACCACGTGAATGCCGATGGCAACAAGCAATTCACCTACGCACAGTTCTTGGCGAATATCGAAAGTGATGTCACGGTATCTGGTGGCGGTGGCGGCGGTCAGCAGACCATCAGGGGCCTGAAGTCGTTCATCGCTGCCCGGAACGTTTCGTTGAACGGAACGTTGGATTGCTCAACTGTTGGGATTGATGAAGTTACAGGAGGCGATATGGTTGTTGGCCCGGTTCCTTGTACAACTGAAATACGGATCACCTTGCCGAACTCGGAAGTGATAGAGCATGTGATCGCGATGGATCCCCAGGGCAAGTCGGTTCCAATTCTGTTCAACGATCGTGTTGCCGAAGTCTCCCACTTGGCTCCCGGAGCATACGTGATCGTCGTGGTAACCGAAGGGCGAACATGGCACGCAAGGTTCATCAAGAAGTGATCCTGGTTTTCCTTGATCGATGCCATCATCGATAGAACGATGAAGTCAGGAGGTGAAGAAATTGGCTACGGGTCCACAGCGTGAAGGCACGCTGCATTTTCAGCCGTCCGTAAGGTCGGTTCGATAGCCTGATCGGTTCGGTCTTTTGGATCACTTTCCACACCTGCGGTCTTTCGACATTGAAAAATGTTCCGCTTTGAGTGGATCGTTGTTACCGAGGAGTGCCCTCACATGATCGCGCCGCTATCTGTCGGTCGTCGCTTGGTTAAGCAATGCGGTGGTCCATGGAGCAGCGGAACATGCGGAGCTTTATTGCTACTGGCTGGGTAATATATTGTCCGCCAGCACACTGCAAATGCTCTTCACTTCGGCGGTCTTCCTGATCTTCCTTCCGGTAGTCTTCTTGGTCTATTGGTTTCTACAACGCTGGTCATTGCGTTGGCAGAATGCTTGGATCGTGGTGGCGAGCTACGTGTTCTATGGTTGGTGGGACTGGCGCTATCTCGGACTATTGTTCATCAGTTCATTCACTGATTATTGGCTGGGCCTGTACATTGATGGGTGCGAGGATCCGCGCAAGCGCAAACGCGCACTGGTTCTCAGTCTCGTTTTCAATCTGGGGATCCTCGGCTTCTTCAAGTACTACGGATTCTTTGTTGAGGAGGTCGCGGAACTGCTTCGATCATTCGGTATGCAACCCAACGTTTGGTCGTTGAAGGTCATACTGCCAGTGGGTGTGAGCTTCTATACGTTCCAATCCCTCAGCTATACCATCGAAGCCTATCGCCGGAACTTCAAGCCAGAGCGGGACCCCATCGCTTATCTCGCATTCGTAAGCTTTTTCCCTCACATGGTAGCGGGTCCTATCATGCGAGCAGTGGACCTCTTGCCGCAGTTCACCCGGCCAAGGCGATTCGATACGGCGGCGGCCTGCGATGGGCTGCGCCAAGCGCTTTGGGGTGCTTTCAAGAAGATCGTGATCGCGGATACCTGCGCTCCGGTAGTCGATCGTATTTTCGGTGCTGATCCTTCAACCACCCCAGGGTTGGTGCTCCTGTTAGGGGCCATCCTTTTCGCCTTCCAGATCTACGGTGACTTTTCGGGTTATTCGGATATCGCCATTGGTGTCGCCCGCTTGTTCGGCATCAATTTGATGCAGAACTTCAAGACGCCCTATTTCTCTCGCAGCATTGGTGATTTCTGGCGGCGATGGCACATCAGTTTGAGCAGTTGGTTCCGCGACTTCCTCTACATTCCACTAGGGGGCGGGCAGGTCACATTGCCGCGCAAAGTGCTGAATATCATGATCACGTTCCTCGTTAGCGGACTGTGGCATGGGGCGAATTGGACGTTCATTGCTTGGGGCGGTTTGCACGGATTGTTCTATGTACCAGAAGTGGTTTCCGGTGCCCAACCGCCTCGAACCCGGCCAGAGCTTGCCCATTTGCCACGGATCATCGGGGTTTTCCTGCTCGTTGTTTTGGCCTGGGTCTTTTTCCGGTCGCACACCATCGCCGAAGCGGTCTCATACCTCCACTACCTCGTTGTGCGGTCATTCACGCATCCCGGACCGGTCTTCGGTAGTCTACCGGGCAGTGTAGTCCTGTCCGTTGGCGTGTTGTTGGTGATCGAATGGTGGCGCCGTGACTTCAGGCACCCGCTGGAAGACATGGCCCTGCCAACCTATGGGCGCTGGGCCATTTACCTGGTGCTGCTTAGCGCTATTGCGCTGCAAGGTGATCTGACGGTTTCGAACCAGTTCATCTACTTTCAATTTTGATGATGCCTACCGAAGTTGTCCGTTTCACAAGGAGGGTCCTGGCCTTCTTGACCGTCGTGCTCCTGTTGCTTTTTCTCAACGTCGTTTTCGGACCTCCATTGATCGCCGGAGGGTTCATGGAAGCCATGGCTGACAAGCACCGCCTTCTCAACACTGTTCCATCACCGCGTGTAGTGGTGATCGGTGGGTCCAATGCCGCCTTTGGATTGGACAGTGACGAACTCGAACGCGCTTTCCATCGGCCTGTGGTGAATATGGCCATCCACGGTGGATTGGGTTTCGAATTCATGGTGAACGAATCCATCGATGGCTTTCGAACAGGGGATCTCGTACTGGTAATGCCGGAGCATGTTTTGTTCCGCACCCCTCGGATTTTGGGTGTTCCTTTTTATGGGGCGCTCGATGAATACCCCGAGGCTTTCACCTTCATCCCATGGTCCCAACGGCCAAAAGCGATCTACACCTATACCAGATTGAAGTTGATCAGAACTCGTGAGTCGATGCATGCTGGTGCGGAACGGTTGGACACTTCGGTTTAGCGGGGTTCTTCGTTCTATGCCAAAGGGG
>JANNYL010000259.1:0-2865 GCA_031410075.1 Flavobacteriales bacterium | reverse complement strand
GGCGGAATTAGATCCATCGATCTTTGTGAGACCAGTCGCCTTTGCGAACCATGTCCCTCCCCAGTGTACTTCTTCTTGGCTCTGGCCGCATCGCCTACCACTTGGGTCATGCATTCAAACGGGCAGGTGTTCCGCTTTTAGGGATAGTTGGTCGTAATGAAGAGACGGTCAAGGAACTCTCGGTCGCGCTCGATACGAAGGCATTCAGCCTTAACGAAGGTTTACCAGGGTCAAACGCGGTAGTGATCTGCGTGAACGACCAGGCCATTGCAGAGGTTGCGAAGCTTCTACCAGTGCGGAATTCGGCCATCATCCACACCAGCGGTGCAAGTTCCCTGGACCGTCTGTTGCCCCATGAGAACCGCGCGGCACTATGGCCTATAATGACGTTGAGCCCTGGCGTGCCAATGGACTTCACCCATGTTCCGATCGTCACCGATTCGAGCAGTACGCTGGCTGAACAGGTCGTCACCGCGCTTGCAGAGGCCATCAGTACGAACGTCAGCAGAATGCCGATCGAACAACGTGAACTAGTTCATGCGGCGGCTGCGATCAGCACCAATTTCCCGTTGTTCCTGCTCCAAAAAGCTGAAGGGCTTTTAGAACAGAACGGCATCGACCGAACGTTGATCATGCCTTCGTTCGCCGCCATGGTCGCAAAGGCACAGGCCATTGGCGCGCGTGATGCGCTCACCGGACCTGCGCGCAGGGGCGATATGGGAACGGTTAACGATCACTTGGCAAAGCTGCGTGCGGACCCCGACCTTCACCGCGTCTACGCTTTGCTCTCTCGCATGATCCTGAAAGCCTACGACCACCCTACCGATGGCATTGAAGACATACAAAGAGATCCTCGCTGACATCGACACGTTCCTGTTCGATGTGGACGGTGTGTTCACGGACAACAAGGTGTTGCTTTTCCCTGGCTTGGATCCTGTGCGAACCTTCCACAGTCGAGACGCCTATGCTGTGCAACACGCCATAAAAGAGGGCTTGCGTATCGTGATCATCACCGGTGGAAAAAGCGCTGGTGTTGAAGAATCGTTCGGTCGATTGGGCGTGAAGGAGTTCTTCTACCATGTGTTCGACAAGAGTGCCAAGCTTGATGAACTCGTAGCACAAGGACTCGACCTTTCACGTACCGCGTATATGGGAGACGACATCCCTGACCTCCGCGTGATGGGGCGAGTGGCCCTGCCGTGTTGCCCTGCGGATGCGGCCGAAGAGATCAAAGCGATCAGCCTTTATGTGAGCAACAAGCCGGGCGGTATGGGCTGCGTGCGCGACCTGCTCGAACAAGCGATGAAAGTGCAGGACAAATGGATGACCGCCAATGCCCACACTTGGTAGCATGTTCGCCTTCCTTCGTCTAACTCGCCCGTTGAACTTGTTGATCATCGTGGGAACCATGATGGCCATGCGCTTCGGCGTGGTCGGGGCCTATTTGGAATACGAGAGCGCCGCGATGACGGCGATGAGCAATGATCCGCAGGGAACTTTGGTCAATGCCGTTCCCGGCAACACGCTGCACCACGCTTTCCCAACCATGTATTTCTGGTTGTTGGTTCTGAGCACCATATTGATCGCCGCTGGAGGCAACGTGATCAACGACTACTTCGACACGCGGATCGACCGGGTGAACAAGCCGAACGAACTGATCGTTGGCCGCACGGTAAAACGGCGGGTGGCCATGGCGGTGCATCTCGTTCTTAGCAGCTTGGGACTTCTAATAAGTCTCTTTGTGGCCTGGCGAAGTGGTCAACTGAAATGGGTGATCATACCTGTTTTCGCGATAGGCACACTGTGGTATTACAGCACCACGTTGAAACGATCTTTTCTGATCGGCAACGGGGCTATTGCCCTGCTCAGTGCGCTGGTGCCTCTTACCATTGGCCTGTATGAAGTAACCGCCCTGGCTCATGCGTATCCGACACAGGTCTTGCTCAGCACCACCGATGGGCAGGAGCTACCTGTCTCATTCGACTTCAACATCCCGTGGTTCTGGATCTTGGGGTATTCGGCCTTCGCATTTTTGACCACACTGGTTCGCGAGATCCAGAAAGACCTGGCCGATGTGAAAGGTGATCTCGCGGACGGTTGCCGGACCCTGCCGATCGTGCTGGGCAGGAAATGGAGCAAGGCGATCTCGATCGGGTATCTGCTGGTCGCGTTGATAGGTGTGCTGGCGGTGCGCATGCTCGTCTTGCACGACCGGCTGAGCTATTGGTACATCGGCTTCATTGTGATAGGCCCGCTCCTGCTTTCCATGGGCTTCACGTACAATGCGGTAACACGTCGAGAATTCAATACTGCCGGCAATTTGATGAAAGTGGCCATGGTGGTCGCAGTGGCATATGCTTTCCTAATGCACAGAACCATTTGGAACCCCGCCCTCCTTTAGTTCACTGGCGGTTGGTACTGGCTAGTGCTTCGCCGCGAAGGCGCCAACTGCTGCAAGGTCTCGACTTGCAGGTTGAGATCACGCAAGTGGATGTGGATGAAACACCACCATTGGATGTACCGGCTGAGGCACTTGCTGAATTCCTAGCGGTAAAAAAGGCTCAAGCTTTCCAAGGAGATCTCGCATCGGATCAAGTGTTGATCACGGCCGACACGACAGTTCTTATTGACGACCTGCTCCTGAACAAACCCGAAGACGATGCCGATGCTCGTAGGATGCTCACACTACTGAGCGGCCGCCAACACCGCGTGATCACCGGGGTCTGCATGCGCACATCGCGTAAAACCATCTCCTTCGCCGACACGGCTTTTGTAACATTCCGTGCGCTTAGCAGCGAAGAGATCGCGTACTATGTATCTGTCCACAAACCACTGGATAAGGCTGGTGCCTATGGCGTACAGGAC
>JANNYL010000258.1:0-1473 GCA_031410075.1 Flavobacteriales bacterium | reverse complement strand
GGTCTTGGGCCTTTGAATGTTACTAAAATATATGTCACGCATAGTAGCGGTAGTCTACATTCGAATCTGGCCAAGGCGCTGGAAGACATGTTGCAGCAGGCCTATACCCGCACATTTGTCGCATATAACTCCGCGCCCACTCACATTTTGGGCGCAGGTAGCGAGAAGGAATTGTTGTCCATCAGTCTTGACTCGAATTACACTCCCGCTTTTGGTGACTTTCATCGACGGTGCGTTGAGGTGTTGAAGGAGTGTAAGGTCCACATTGAGTACAGTGATATTTTCGATAAAAAGGGTAAGACGGAGTTCAGTCTAATTTTTCTCGCAGGTTAGAAAGGCAAAATCCCCAACGAGCCCACACTTGGTGGTATTGAGAGTGCTCATCTTGAGCGAGTCTTCCGTTCCCTGGGCCCCCTAACTGGTGCGGGTCTTCCGTACTCTTGGTTCGGGCGTTAGGCGTGAGCGGGCTTCGAGCGTGGCAGGCCGTCCTCCCGGACCTTAGATGCTGCTGTACGCTGCGCCGTACACCGCCGTTCGGCCATCCCCCGTGCGTTCCAAGTGGTTCTGAGAAACCGCGTCCTTCAGATCCCTGCTAGTGGTGGCCGTGCTCAACTCCGGAAACGTCCTCATGTAGTCCTTCCTGCTGAAGCGCCCCCGATCCTTCCCGTGGAGGAACATGGCCATGCGTTCCGGCCCGGAGAGTCCGGAGCGCTGCGCACCCAACAACTCGCTGAGCGCCTCAGTGATAAAGCCACCGCAACCGCCTTGGCGGTCGGCGTATCGAGCGATGCCCGATTGCCGAGGCGGTGTTGAACATGCGGGAAGAGCTATCTACCTTTGGGTCAAATCGCACAGCATGGTTTACGCAGTTTCCAAGCGCACCACCAAACGCCAGTTGGACTCCATTCTTCAGCGTGCAGGCAAACGATCGCGCAAGAAAAAAGGCGCGGACTTCAGTGATCTGGTAGGTTCGGCTCCATTGCATAAAGACCCTGTGAAGTTCCAACGGGCTCTGCGAGATGAGGAGTGAACGTATCGCCATTGATACGAACATCCTGCTATACATACTAGGCGGCGATAAGGACTTGAGTATCCTGCTCATGGGCCGTGATGTTGTAGTAAGTTCGATGGTCCGCATGGAAGCAATGGTTTACCATGGCAAGGACTCCGACCACCTGGAGCGGGTACATCACTTCCTGCAACGTTGTGAACTGGAAGAGATCCATCGTTCCGTGCAGGATGCCGCAGTGGATCTGCGTCTACGCTACAAGTTGAAACTACCCGATGCCATCATTGCGGCAACAGCTATCCATCTCGGCATTCCACTGATCACGGCGGACAGGAGTTTTGGGAAGCTGAAGCCGGAATTCGAGATCGTGCTGTACAGCAAGTAGTGCGCACCGCCAGTATGCGTTCGTGGGTGCGCTTTGCGTTCGATCAGCTCTTTACTGGCTCAAAGAACTCTTTTCCTCG
>JANNYL010000257.1:0-1411 GCA_031410075.1 Flavobacteriales bacterium | reverse complement strand
GCGATAACGAGGCCAAATATGGAGTGGACATTGTTGGTGTCAAGACCGATTTCAACTACTTCAACAGCACCGGCCTGTCATTGAGCCAACAAAAGATCAGCACAGAAATAGCGGGCTATCTCAACTACAAGATCAAGGTGGGCAAATTGGTACTTGACCCTGGCGTACGAGCTCACTATTACGCGACGCCTGCTATCATGAGCATCGAACCGCGTTTTGGGTTCAAATTCAACCTGTCCGACCCGAACGAGACTGCGAAATGGCCGAAGGTGCGGGTGAAGGGTGCTGTGGGCCAATACAGTCAGAACCTCATCGCCGCGCAAAGCGACCGTGATGTAGTGAATCTGTTCTATGGCTTTCTAACCGCACCAGAAGACATACCGAGCACATTCACAGAAGAAAATGGCACGAAGCGAGAAGTAACCGATCCTATTCAACGGGCGAACCACTTCATCTTCGGCTTCGAAGTGGACATCAATAAGAACCTGAAAGGGAACTTGGAGGGTTACTTGAAAGACTTCCGCCAGGTAACGAATCTGAACCGCGACAAGCAATTTGACGACAGCCCCGAATTCGCTTCACAACCCGAGGAAAAGAAAAAGGATTTCGTACTCGAAAGTGGCAAAGCATACGGTGCTGACGTGCTGTTGCAATATGAAAAGAACCACACGTACATCTGGGTAGTGTACTCGTTGAACTTCGTGAATCGTTGGGACGGCGTGCGCGAATACAACCCCATTTGGGACCGTCGCCATAACGCGAACCTGGTGGTAAGCCAAGCCTTCGGGAAATTCAATAGTTGGAAAGCGAGTGCCCGTTGGAATTATGGAAGCGGTTTCCCATTCACGCCAACGCAGGGCTTCTATGAGGAATTACCGTTCAACAATGGCATCGGTCAGGATATCCCGACAGCCAATGGCAACCTCGGCGTTCTCTATGGCGACCTGAATGGAAAACGATTGCCCGACTACCACCGTTTGGACCTGGGCGTAACGAAGACCTGGAAGTTCAGCGACCGTTCTGTGCTGCAGGTCGACCTGAGCGTGACCAATACGTATGATCGCAGGAACATCTTCTACTTCGACCGTGTTACCGCGCAGCGCAAGGACCAATTGCCCCTGTTACCGAGCGTTGGGATGAGTTTTACGTTCTGACGAAGGGCGAAAACCAAGAGTTGCGAGTTATCTGGTAAGGTTTACGGGGCATGTGTTTTGTGCTCTACACACGCTGATCAACCCGTAACCATGAACACGTATCGCTCTTCGTTTTAGTTCGTTTACATTTACGCCCCGTGATCGAGGTTCGTCCATGAGCCCTCTCACAATCGATGACGGGATCCACCAAGTATATTTTCGTTACGGGCGGCGTTACCAGCAGCCTCGGCAAGGGCATTGTGAGCGCCAGTCTCGCC
>JANNYL010000256.1:0-5859 GCA_031410075.1 Flavobacteriales bacterium | reverse complement strand
CGATCGGCCACATGTTGGGTGTGCCTTATGCGAGTTTCTGGGGCCATCGAGGATTCTCGCACTCCATCGTTTTCGCATTGTTGTGGGGTGGCATTGTCGCCTGGACGTTCTTCCGCAAGGCCCCTTGGCTGGCTTGGGTATTGGTTTCATTAGCCACCGTCAGCCACCCATTGCTGGATATGTGTACCAATGGAGGCTTGGGTTGTGCTCTTTTTGCGCCGTTCGACAATGCGCGGTACTTCTTTCCCTGGAGGCCGATCAACGTGGCCCCCATTGGCGTTGGGGCGTTTTTCACGAAGCACGGACTGGCCGTGTTCATGAGCGAAGTGCAATTCGTATGGCTGCCCTCGATCGGCCTTATGGGTGTATTGTTCTTGCTTCGTCGCAAAGCCAACGGTTGAAGGAGCTTCTTAGCTTTCGCTGCGTAAAGGAATATGGCAAGCGACACCTCTTTCCTTTGAATACCCGTGTTGTGGTCCGGATACATATCGTGAGGTTCCGATGACGAGGATCGAGACAGTCTATGTAATCACGTATTGCCGCAAACCGGACCTTCTTTATGGGACCACTATGGTGTTCAACACCATACGTGTCGGCTTTCCTGATAGCGCTATCGTGGTCATTGATAACGCTTCATTGCCCGAAGTACGTGGAATACTAAAAGGGCTTGCGGATTCGGTTGGCGCGGAATTCCAACAGTTAACAGAAGTGCAGAAACACCATGAAATTCTTGGTGGGTTGTTTCGAATGGCAAATGGCCCATTCGCCGTTGTGGATCCTGATGTCATGTTTTGGTCTCGCTTCGATCAAGCAGGCAGCGGTTTGATCGAAGGTCGGTTGATACCAACTTTTCAAGATCCACATAGCCTGTGCTTGACCCACAAACGACTGCACACTTCACTTTTGAAGGTCCCTGACCCTCAGGATTTTCGGTCAGCGATCGAGCATTATGCTTCCTACTTTGACTTTGATCCGTTTGCTCCAACCATGTTCCACCGAGCCGGCGTATGGGAACGCTATGACGCGTTGGGCAGCATTTATGCCTTGCTCGAGGGATCGTGTCACGCCTTCACGGCCAGTGAATTGGATAGCTATGATCATCTGTTCTGTGGCAGTCATATTGATCTGGTCGCAAAGACACTGGGCAGTTTTGCCGACTCGTTCTTGGACAGTCACAAGGCTGCCCAAGAGAATGACTTCAGTAAAATGAAAGGGATCTGGAGGCTTCAACAGCTCTTTTTTGATGCATGTGCGCAGAAGACCACGCCAGAGGCCAAACCTGAAGTGGATCACGGGGTTGGTGGGCACCAGCTCAATGTCAAAACAGTGTAGTGCTCCTTACCACTTGGATTGCCCAAGCCGTTGAACGTAAAGTTCGACAGCAACCAAGGGTCTATACATTCGCGCGGCATTGACCGATCGTACAACAAGCGCATGAAATTCTTCATTGACACCGCCAGCCTTAGCCAGATCAAGGAAGCCCAGGATCTGGGTGTACTCGATGGCGTAACCACCAATCCGAGCTTGATGGCCAAAGAAGGCATCAGTGGCGACGACCGGGTGATCCAGCATTACATCGACATCTGCAACATCGCCACAGGGGATGTGAGTGCAGAGGTGATCAGCACCGACTATGCTGGCATTATCCGCGAAGGGGAAAAACTGGCTGCCTTGCATCCGAACATCGTGGTGAAAGTGCCGATGATCCGTGATGGCGTGAAGGCGATCAAGTACTTCACCAATAAAGGTATCAAGACGAACTGCACGTTGGTGTTCAGCGCAGGGCAGGCACTGCTATGCGCGAAAGCAGGGGCCACGTATGTATCGCCTTTTATCGGTCGTTTGGATGACGTCAGTACCGATGGAGTGGCGTTGATCGCGCAGATCCGGCGCATTTATGACAACTACGGCTACGAGACCCAGATCCTAGCGGCCAGCATCCGCCACCCCATGCACATTGTGCAATGCGCTGAAGTTGGCGCTGATGTGGCCACTTGCCCGCTCAGTGCTATAGTGGCCTTGTTCGATCATCCTCTTACCACTATCGGCTTGGAGAAATTCCTGGCCGACCACAAAAAAGCCGCTCAGCAGACCGCCAAGGCCTGAGCATGCTGCTGGCCATTCACCCAAAGAACCCTGAGCCGCGCAAGATCCAGCAGGTGGTGGATCTGCTGAACTCCGGGGCGGTAGTCGTTTGCCCCACGGACACGGTATATGCCTTTGTTTGTAGCGCAGAACAGCCACGAGCCATTGAGGCAGTGGCCAAGCTGAAGGGGCTCAAAGCTCAAAAAGCCGAGCTCTCCTTGATCTGCAAAGACCTGAGCCAGTTGAGTTTGTATGCCCGCGCGATCAGCACGCCTGCGTTCCGCACGATGAAGAAAGCCTTGCCAGGTCCGTACACCTTCATTGTTCCCGCGAGCACCGAGATCCCGCGCATTTTCAAGAACAACAAACGCACCGTAGGGATCCGCGTTCCAGACCATCCAGTACCACTCGCCTTGGTGACGGCATTGGGCCATGCGCTCGTATGCACCAGTGTACACGACCCTGACACGGTTCGCGACTACACCACCGACCCCGAATTGATCGAGGAACACATTGGCCATAGCCTTGGTCTGGTGATCGACAGCGGCGTAGGTGGATTGGAAGGTTCTACGGTAATAGACCTCAGCGAAGGTGATCCCCTGGTCTTGCGTGAAGGCAAAGGACCGATCGAAGATCTGTTTTAGTTGGCCCCTCGGATCTCTTTGAGGGCGAAGGGAATACGATCGATCAGATCACTGGGCAACATTCCATCCATGCCCAATTCTGCAGCAGCCAGATCACCTGCGAGACCGTGAACGAACACACCAGAGATCGCAGCCTGCACCGGGGCTACGCCTTGGGCCAATAGACCAGTAATGATGCCGGTCAATGCATCACCACTACCACCTTTTGCCATGCCGGGATTACCGGTTGAGTTGAAATAGACTTTGCCGTTAGGGCTGCAGATGGCAGTATGAGCACCCTTTAAAACCAGAACAACACCGAACTTGATGGCGAAGTCCCGTGCACGTTCAAGTCGTTCGAAGCCGGAGTTCGACTTCTCTGTAAGACGATCGAATTCTGTTGGATGCGGTGTAAGTATAGAGTTTGGTGGTAAAAAGGCCAGCCATGTGCGGTTCTCCGCCAGAAGGTTCAATGCATCCGCATCCATGACCATAGGAGAACCGACCTCCGTGATCAACCGCTTGAGCAAACGGCCCGTATCGTCTGCCGTTCCGATACCTGGTCCGATACCTATCGCTGTGCATCTGGTTAGATCCGGGAAAGAAGAAATGTGGTCATTGGATCCATCCGAACTCACCATCGCTTCCGGCAGGCTGACATGCATTACAGGTTGAATATCAGCAGGAAGAAGAACCGTGATCAACCCAACACCCGAACGAGCACAAGCCTTGGCCGCGAGTACAGCTGCGCCGGCTTTTCCAGCGCTTCCTGAGATCAAGAGTGCATGACCGAAATGGCCTTTGTGAGCGAAGCGCCTTCTGGGTCGGAGATAAGAAGCGACGTCAACCGCTTCGATCATCTGGTAGTTCGTTGTCAGATGCGCTAAGAAATTCACGTCCAACCCGATCGGCAACACTTCTACGTTGCCGACATATGCTTCATTCTCAGGAAGAAGCAAAGCCAGCTTTAGCGTTTCGAATGTTAGCACCGTATCTGCCCGAACAATGGCTTGAGGATCATTGCGCTGGTTGTCTTCAGCGAAAAGGCCTGACGGCATGTCAATGGATATTACCTCGTTCGGCAGGGTATTCAGGGCCATAACAAGTTCCCGGTAAGCACCTTCCAGCTTTCGATCAAGACCGGTACCGAAGAGCGCATCGATAACTACCTCTTTCCCGGATATCACGGGTAAAGGAGATCCGACCTCCACTGTGATCAGTGGAACTGAGGTAGTGGCCAGTCGTTGGCGGTTGGTCTCTGCATCAGGGCTCAGTCCTTTGGGGCCGGGGCAAAGTATCGCCCGCACGTTGTGACCATTTCGAAAGAGCAACCGAGCAATAGCAAGCCCATCCCCGCCATTGTTCCCAGGCCCACAAACCACCGCGAATTCGGGCTGGGCGGAAAGCGGAAAGTGCATTTCGAGCCAAGCCACACACCGGTTCGCAGCGCGTTCCATCAGATCGATGGAGGCGATCGGATCATGGCTGATCGTGAAGGCATCGGCCTCACGTAGCTGGGTAGAGGTGAGAACAGAATTCATTCGGGATCGGATATTCACCGAGCTTTCAGGGTACAAAAGAAGAAGCCCCCGCCAAATGGCGAGGGCTTCTCGAAAATAAAGGCTTCTGCTTACTGGAAGTAGAAGTTGATACCGATCGAAGCACCGCTAACACCGGTGTCCAAGCTGAAGGAGCTGGTCTTTGGACCATTGTCCACAGTTACCTCTTGAGGGGCACCCGTGTTCGGAACGGTCAAAGAAGGCACCCAGTACTCAGTGGTGGTAGAACCGTAGCCTGTGCTCTTCAGCATAAGGCCCCAGGTGTACTCGCCGCTGAGCGAAAGTTTCGGAGCGCAGAACCACTCAACACCACCGAAGGCGTTCAAGCCAAGGCCCAATGTGCTGCCTTGCTTGCTCTCGGTTACGCGAGGAGCCTCTTGGTTGGTTTGTGACATAGCGTTACCGTACTCGTTGGTGGTCTTACCGCTACCGATACCGAAATTCACCTCAGCACCGTAGATACCCACAACGCGTGTGCTACCAACACGCTTTTCGATACCTGCACCGATCTGAATGGCCAAGAAACCGTCTTTGGTCACGTTCTCAGTGGTAGGAAGCGGATTTGGGAACGCTGGAAGCGGAGTTGCAACAGGAGCAACGTCCACGATGGTCGTTGTGCTATTGCTACCGAAGCCGATACGCAGCTTTCCGCGGTAAGCCGTGTTCGCATCGATGAGCTTCTTGCCACCGATGATCACTTGCGAACCATTTCCGCTATAGCTGGAGAAGAAATTGTTCAAGCCAACGCCACCGTTGCTTTGGTTGCCATTGAACAGATTTCCAGCGTAGTTGAGCAAAGGCTGGGCGTCGAATGTGAGACCCCAGTCTCCGTCTTGTGACAGCCAATTCTCACCGCGTGCGCTTGTGATCTCGCCCGTCTGAGCGGATACAGCTGTTACGGTGAAGATCGCCGCGGCGAACAGTACTATCTTCTTCATGTTGAACGTTTTGGTTTGACGTGTGTTTTACTTGGTTATGAATCTGCCTTACCGTGCGAAAGTATCCGTAAGGGGCGGCAATGTTATGAACAATTCCCGGACATATCAACCATTTTTTGTTGATACTCGTCGAATTTCACTTTTGCAGCACCTCAACGAACAGCTTCTTCTTGCAAAGCGGGGGCGAAAGTAATCGGTTCGACCAAACGACCAAATCAACCTGCCGATTTATTCGAGAGCATGGGCACAAATGAGAACGCCCCGTGCTCCTGTTCCTCAATTGTAAGGCTATCCGATCGGACCAGTTTGAGCATTTTCTGCTTCCCTTCTGATCCAACGGGTACCACAAGAATGCCACCCACCTTCAACTGGGCAGGCAGCAATTCCGGAACAGCCGGTGCGCCACACGTGATAATGATGCGATCGAAAGGTGCATGCGCAGGTAATCCTTTGTAGCCGTCCCCAAAAACGAGGGTAGCCCGGTAACCCAACCGCTCAAGGCGTTGTTTCGTGGCCATATGCAAAGGCTTGTGTCGCTCGATGCTGAACACTTTGGCCCCAAGGGCGCATAGCACAGCGGTCTGGTAACCGCTGCCGGTGCCGATCTCCAGAACCTTATCTCCTTTGCGCACTTCCAAAAGTTGGCTTTGGAAC
>JANNYL010000255.1:0-7831 GCA_031410075.1 Flavobacteriales bacterium | reverse complement strand
GTTGCTGACCGAAGCGCATGTTCTCCACTTTGCTCAGCGCCTCCACGTTCACTAGGCTGTCTTGAAACAGTGAGTGTTCCTTCAAGCTGAGGTAGGCGCTATCGGGCTTGTTGGCCAAGTGGTAGGCCTTTTCCAACAGGTCGGTGGCTTCAAGCGAGGCAGGCAGATTGGCGGTGCGCTTCGCAACGTCCAATGAGCGTGTGCCCAAGGCGATGGCACCTTCGGCGTCCTTCAAGGCCAGTCGTTCGCGCCCCAAGCCCACCAGCGCTGCAGGCATCACCAAACCAACGTTGAACGAATCGCACACGGCGATGGTCTTCTTGAAGAAGAGCTCGGCCATGTCCGCCTCGCCTTTGGCCGCATACGCCTTGCCGATGGTCAGTTGAGAGCGGGCATAGCCGTAGGGGTCGTTCGCTGCCGACGTGATCACGTTCGAGCGTTGCGCGTAGAACAAGGCGGAATCCAACATCCCCAGTGCACCGTAAGCTTCGCTCAAGTGGCAGGCCGTGCGGTTCACCTCGCTGATGCGCGTGATCTTCGCCTCGCCGCGTTTCAGCCACGTGATGGCCTCGCGGTACTGCCCGAGCTGCTTGAAGAGGATGCCGATCTCCTTCTCCGCCCAGCCGATCTGGTCCGGCACCCCGCCGCGTTCGGCGTATTTCAGGCCTTCGTATTCATATTTCAGGGCTTGCCCCGGATCACCACCCTGCCTGAACGAATAGCCCACGACCACGTTCGCATGGGCCAAGATCGTATCCTGCTTCAGTTCATTGGCCAGGTCCAACATCAGCAGCGCGGTGTTCCGTTGCTCGTCCGATTGACCGGCATACATGCACGCGGTGACATGGTACCGGGCGGCCTTGAACCGCGTGAGCGCGGGCTTCGACAGGTCGTGCCGCACATCGAGGGTGTCGAAGATGGCCAGGGCGGTTTGGGCACGAACGGCGGATGAGGACAGGCTCAGCGAAGCGGCGAGCACCGAAAAGACGAATGGCCTGATAATGTTGGCTTGCACGGTGAACAGTGGACTCCTTGATCGAAGGGCGTGCGGAAGCGGCATGTGACGGATCGGGATCCGGTAAAGATGGGCGAAGTGCGCTATCCGATCAGCGCCTTGATCACGCACATGGCGCTCCACTTCCACCTCGTGAACAAGGTATCGGGTAGTTTCGCGCCACCCCGTCCATGCCCCCCGCACCCGACAAGCAGATCGACCTCAGCTTCCTCGAGGGACCGCGTTCGCGCTGGAAGGAGCTGCAGAGCGTGACCAACATTGCGCGGGAATTCATCTACGGCTTCCGCAAGCTGCACTTCGTCGGCCCCTGTGTCACTTTCTTCGGAAGCGCACGCTTCAAGGAGGACCATCCGTACTATGAGGCCACGCGCGAACTGGCACAACGCATCGGCCGCGTGGGCTTCACGATCATGACCGGCGGCGGCCCGGGATTGATGGAGGCGGCCAACCGTGGCGCACGCGATGTGGGCGCCCGCAGCATTGGCTGCAACATCATGCTGCCCCACGAACAGGATCCGAACCCCTACTTGGACGTCAGCCTCACGTTCGAGCGCTTCTTCGTGCGCAAGGTGCTGCTGCTGAAATACAGCATGACCTTCGTGGTGATGCCGGGTGGTGCGGGTACCGTTGACGAGCTCTTCGAGACGATCACCCTCATCCAGACGGGCAAGGTGAAGAACTTCCCCATCTTGCTTTACGGCAAGGATTACTGGAAGCCGATGTTGGACCAGATCGACCGCATGATCGCGGAAGGCACACTGGGGCGCAAAGAGCTGGAGTTTCTCTTTGTTGCCGATAGTGTGGATGAAGCAACCACCTTACTGCAGGACCGCTTGGTGCTGATGTGGCAGGAGGCCAAGCGCCTCAAGGATGCGCCGAAGTGGTGGTTCTTGGAGGACCGCGTGAACGGGAAGCCGATGGTAAAGGGATGACCTCACGGCCTGCTCGGCCAACGGATCCATGACTTTTCAACAGGGTTGCGCAGCGCCTGCCTGAAACCAGAAGGTATGGCCCGCTCCGTGCCCCGCATTAAAGGAACCAGACATTCAGACGACTCGCCCAACGTCCGTACTGTCAACGCGGTAAAGCCACGAACCGGCATGCGGCCCGCGTTCGAGGATCGATGGCGGAATAAACCCCGGAAGAGAGTTGTCCCGGCAGGAGGAAACGCGCAACCGAAGCACCGAAGGAAATATCGGTTGTCGATGACACCGCGACCTGCTCACCTCGCATGTCGAATAGCACCATTTGTGTTACCCCGTTAGGTAGGCCTTGCACTACCAACGAATGTTCGAACGCATCGAAATGGCACTCGACATCAGGCGTTCCGGCTCTCGGACGGTCCGATATCCCCACTCCCTCCGAACAGACCATTGAGCGTGTCGTCGGTATCACGACCGGGACCATATCCACGTCCACGCTCGCCATCGTCCTCGGGTATCCATACGGTTCGATATATCCATGCTCAACCCACGTTTCTTCTACGACTGGGAAGGGCGATGGCGAAGTATTGCAGGCCTGACATTCCGCTGTAAGGGTATTGATCGTCACGTCGGCGAAGATCTCTGAAGAGACGTAAGCGAACCGCGTTCCCTCGTCGAACGGGATCATCTCGCCCCAAGGGGTGGCGTTCACGGTCGTCCACCAAGGAATGGTGAGATCCGCGTTCAGGCGGATGATCGCGGAACCCTCTTCATATTGGCTCAACAACAGGAGCGAGCCGTCAAAGAAGGCATGCCCGGCCACTGTCCCGTAGCCCCATTTCGCCATGGACGAGGGCACGCCAAAAACATCCGTTCGAATGATGGCACCACTGGGCGATCCGCCATCTCCGAACCGGCCCAACACCACCCAACCGCCAGCAGGATCGGTCATTGCGATGGAGGGTTCATTATAACCGACCGACCCATACCGATGGGCCCAGGAAATTCCGCCCTCCTCATCAATGTGCATTAAGACCATGGTGGCCATGCCCTGTTCAACAGCATTCACTACAGTGGCGACCACCCCTCCAGAAGGATCAACGGAAAGGGAACGCAACTGCATGGAACCCAACTCCGGTGCGATCTCGCGCACCCATTCGATGGCGCCATCCTCCACCATGCGGAACAGCATCAGGTGCCCGTACCCCAACGAGTCCTGGACCTGCCCTGCTCCAATGAGAACGCCTTGGGCGGGTTGAACGATATCGTACAAGGAGGATCCAAAAGCACTCTCCACAGCGAACGCTTTTGCCCACACCACACTGCCGTCCGAAGTGAGCCGACGCACCATGATGTCGTCCATTCCATCGATCCCAAAATGGCCGCGGGTCAATGAACCGACTATCACATCACCGCCCGGAAGCCGTGCCATGCAGGAGATCAGATCCGAACCCCCATGTTCATAGCGGACCAAAGTCGGCTCATCCCCAAGGCTGTCGACCGTGAGGATCGATGCCGCGAAAGACTCCGGTGTGCTAGCGGTTGGCCTGGCACTGATCATGAATCCGCCGCCCGCGGTGGGCACACCCCTTACCCAGCCGATATTGTTGTAGCCGACCTCGTAGGTCGAGGAGAACACTTCTTGAGCGGAGAGCCGCTCCAACATTGCGAGGCATGCGAAGACAAGAAGGTGGCGAACAGAGCAGTTGTTCATGATCCTCTATTTCTTGCCAAGGTAAGAGACCATCCGGGGTATCCACTGCTCGGACCGTTCCGGACTTTCCCTCAGCAATACGCTTGAGCGTTAAGCGATCGTAAAGTCCAAGGCTCATTCCGCTAACGGATCCATAACGCAGGAACAAAGCTTGGGTAATAGGCCGATCGGACTTTTGCGGCGCCAAACGCAAACGCCATGTTACGTCAGTACCTGCTCGTCATCACCTTTTTGCTAACGCTTGTCGCGATCGGTCAGCGTGGCACGATAACCGGTACCGTAACAGCACTGGAAAACGGACGAATGGAACCACAGCCGTTCGCCAATGTGGTGATCAAAGGCACCACTATCGGGGCAAGCACGGACCTTGATGGCAAGTACCTCTTCATGGTGGAGCCCGGCAACTACACCGTGGTCACAACCATGGTGGGCAATACTCCAGTGGAAAAGACCGTGACTGTGGTGGCCGATCAAACGGTTGTGGTCGATCTGCAGTTGGTTGGAGGTGCGGAAGAAATAAAAGCAGTTGAAGTGGTGAAGGAGCGCCGCACCGATACTGAAACCGCGGTAGTGATGGAAACGCGCCGCAGCGAACAGGTCGTGAACGGGCTCGGCCGTCAGCAGATCGCAAAAGGGCAGGACCGCGATGCGGGAGACGTGGTGAAACGCATCCCCGGCGTAACGCTGGTGAACGACCGTTTCGTGATGATCCGCGGGCTGAGCGACCGTTACAACACCGTGGTGCTGAACGACGTGATAGCGCCGAGCATGGAACCGGACAAGCGGGCCTTCAGCTTCGACCTGATACCCAGCGGCGCTTTGGATCGCGTGTTGATCTACAAGACAGGCGCACCCGAGTTGCCCGGTGAATTCGCGGGTGGCGTTGTAAAGATCAACACCTTGAGCGTTCCGACAGAGAACGAGACAAAGCTCACGTACTCCACCTCTTACCGCATCGGCACCACGGGGCGCGCGTTCACCACGGGCAAGGGAAGCAGCACCGACCTGCTCGCCTTCGACAATGGCCTCCGCACGCTTCCGTCCACCTTCCCGTCTACACTGAATAGCACCAGCACCGCAGAAGCGGTTGATGCCGCACGCCAATTGCCCAATAGCTGGAGCGCGGAAACCGCCAACGCCATGCCCGACCAACGCGCTGGTATCATGATAGCACGGCGTTTTGGAAAAGAAGGCAAGGCCACCTTCGGGAACGTCACCACGTTGGACTATGCCCTCACACACCAGCGTTACGATGCGCGCAACCTGAACTACACCTCCTTCAACGCGGCAACCGGCACCAGCGACAGCCTCTACCGCTATAACGACAATGAGAATTCGCGCAACATGCGTGTGAGCGTTCTGCATAACTGGACGGCCCTGTTCAACAGCCGCACGAAGATCGAATTCCGCAACCTGTTCAACCAATTGGCCGAGGACCGCACCACCCTGCGGACCGGCGAGAATTTCGACGGTGGCTTCGAAGTACGCAACTATGCTTACCGTTGGCAACAGCGAACCATTTATGGAGGCCAGTTGCACGGAAGCCACGATCTGCGCGACGACAAGACCAACGTACAGTGGACCTTGGGCTACGGCATGGCACTGAGCAAGGACCCCGACTATCGCCAAGCCCGCACCACCCGCGAGCAGGGACAATCCGATAGCAACACACCCTTCAACGTGCAGATCGCCTCCAGCGCGAGTGCAACGGATGCCGGACGATTCTTCAGCAACCTACGGGAAGATGTGATCACGGGCAAGGTTGATGTGGAACGTACAATCACGTTCAAGAACGACAAGACGACCGGCAAGATCCGGGCAGGTGCGTTCACGGAACGAAAGGACCGCACGTTCGATGCCCGCTGGATGTCATACCTCCGATCCAACTTGATCCAGTTCGATCAGTCGCAACTGACCATGCCGATCGATGAGGTCTTCAGCGAGGAGAATTTGAACACGACGACAGGATTCAAACTCGGAGAAGGAACGAACCCGAGCGACAAATACACCGCTGCCAACACATTGCTGGCCGGTTACGTCGGCAGCACGTTCACCTTCCGAAAAACGATCAACCTGAGCGGCGGCGTGCGGGTAGAGCACAACCGCCAGGAACTTGCCAGCGGCACGTACACCAATGAAGTGATCCGCGTGGACAACCCCGTATTGAGCGTATTACCCTCTATCAACGCGAGCTACAACCTGGGTGAAAAGTCACTTGTGCGCGTAGCGGCCAGCCAGACCGTGAACCGCCCGGAGTTCCGTGAGCTCGCACCGTTCAACTTCTACGACTTCAGTACGAACACCTCCTTGATCGGTAACCCGGATCTGAAAGTGGCGAGCATCATCAACTTGGACGCACGCTGGGAATTCTATCCGAGCACAAGCGAACTCATTAGCGTAGGCGTTTTCTACAAGCGCTTCACGGACCCCATTGAGACCTTCTTCGTGAGCAGCACCGGCGGTGGCACACGCAACCTCACCTTCGCCAACGCTGACCAAGCGGTGAACACGGGTGTGGAGTTGGAGGTCCGTCGCTCATTGGGCTTCCTCTGCAAAAAACCATGGGCCGAGCGTTGGAGCATCGTACTGAACGGATCGTTGATCCGCAGCGAAGTGGATCTGGGCGCACAAGCGGTGGGCGAGAAACGCGTTCGACCCATGATGGGCCAAAGTCCATACGTGGCCAACGCAGGTATCTACTACGAACACAAGGAGACGCGGCTGCGCATGAGTGCCCTGTGGAACGTGTTCGGCAAGCGCCTTTTCGCGGTGGGCAACACGCTCTTCCCGGATATCTATGAGATGCCTCGCAGCTCCTTCGACATCACCATATCCAAAGGCTTGGGTAAACACTTCGATCTGAAGGCGGGCGTGCAGGATATCCTCAATCAGCGCATGCGGCTGGTACAGGACAGTGACAACAACGGCAACATCAACTCCAACGACGATGACTTCTTGACATTCCGTCGTGGGCAGTATGTATCGATGGGCTTGACTTACAAGTTCTGAGCGATCAGTCGCATGAACCCCTGCGATGTGGGGTGTTCCGGTCGGTGCATGTGCTTAACAAAAACACAACATGAGGCAACGATCAATTAAGATCATGCATACGAGAACATAACATGTTCGAAGTCAATTTGCGCCGTCAACAAAACGAACCAACAACGATCCATGAACCCGTTCAGCAACCGATCCCTGCTCGCACTGATGCTCGGCAGCACGCTTCTTTTCACCGCGTGCAAAAAAGACGAGGATGAGACGCCAACACCTACACCCACCCCCACCGATGATCGCGTACGTGTGGAAGTGGACATCACCAGCAACACCACGTGGACAGCCGATAACCAGTATCTGCTGATAGGCTTCATCAATGTACAAAGCGGCGCCGTGCTCACCATAGAGCCAGGCACGGTGATCTTCGGAGACAAGGTCAGCAAAGGCACCCTCATCATCAACCGCGGCGCGCGTCTAGAAGCGGCGGGAACAGCAGCACAGCCCATTATTTTCACGAGTGCGCAAGCAGCTGGCTCGCGAAATCCCGGCGATTGGGGCGGCGTGATCATCTGTGGACGCTCAACGATCAACTTGCCCGGTGGTACTGGCGCAGTTGAAGGCGGTGTGGAAGCGGTATTCGGCGGTACGGATCCGGCCGACAACAGTGGTACCCTCACCTATGTGCGCATCGAGTTCCCCGGTATAGCGTTCATCGATAACAACGAGATCAACGGCCTCACCCTGGCCGGTGTAGGCAATACGACAACCATCAACCATGTGCAAGTGAGCTACAGCGGTGACGACAGCTACGAGTGGTTCGGCGGATCGGTAAATGCCAAGCATTTGGTAGCTTACAGCGGATGGGACGATGACTTCGACATGGACAATGGCTTCAGTGGCAAGCTGCAGTTCGGTGTCTCCCTGCGCGATCCGAACATCGCCGACCAGAGCGGCAGCAATGGTCTGGAGCACGACAACGATGCCACAGGCACCACCGCGAGCCCCTTCACCACCCCGGTACTCAGCAACATCAGCATTTTCGGCCCACAGAAGGATCCTGCCACGGTGATCGCCAGCAACTACAGGCGCGCCACCCACCTGCGCCGTAATACGCACACGCGCTTGTTCAACAGCGTTTTCGCAGGATACCCGACCGGATGCTACATCGATGGAAGCGCTTGCGAG
>JANNYL010000254.1:0-6103 GCA_031410075.1 Flavobacteriales bacterium | reverse complement strand
CTCAGCCCTTCCGCCGCGTAGGCCGCCAGGTGATAGACATGATCGAAATGGTGCTTTTCGAAAAGCGCATCGATCAATGCATAGTCATTGATGGAACCTTGCACGAACGTGGCCCTTGGGTCCACTTGATCCGCGAAACCGCCGCTCAGATCATCGAGGGCTACCACCGTATGGCCCATGGCCAACAGTTCTTTCACAAGGTGGGCACCCATAAAACCGGCGCCACCGGTAACGAGGGAAACAGCCATAGGCTTCGATTGAATAGTTGAGATCCGGAAAATGACAAGGATCGCAAAGATGCGCCTCAAGCCCCAAGACGAGTACTGGTTGCCTACTGGCCTGCGAATACCTTCGCCGGCCGTGCCTCGAACGTGCTATATCCCCCGCTGGTTGATCCTTGTGATCGATACCGCCCTGTGCCTCTTGGCATTGCTGGCGGCGTATCAGTTGCGATTCAATTTCCACGTTCCAGCCACCGAATATCAATTGCTGTGGCCGGTTCTGCCGATATTCATTGGCGTGCGACTGGTCTCGCTCTGGTGGGCCCGAATTCATATGGGCTTGGTGAAACATACCAGCACCGAAGATGCCAAGCGCATTTTCCTGACCGTACTAGGTGGCTCGGTGCTGTTCGGCGTCCTCAGCATTGTGCGTTTTTTCATGCTGGACGGGGTGTATTTCCTTCCACGGACCGTGATCATCATCGATTTTATGGCAACCGCCATGGTGTTGATCACGTCCCGCATCGCTGTTAAACTTCTGTACCTCCGGGCCAAGGGTAGTGGGAAAGACGAAGTGCGTGTGATCCTTTATGGAGCCGGTGAAGCTGGACTGATCACCAAGCGGACATTGGAACGTGACGGCACGCGCAAGTATTCCGTTGAAGCATTCGTGGACGACGACCCGAAGAAAACAGGGCAACGACTTGAAGGAGTGGGAATACGTCCAACGAACGAACTACCTGCTCTTTTGGCCGATGGCGATGTGGACCAGGTCATCATTACCATTCAGCAGCCGGATGCTGAAAACCGTCGGCGGGTCGTGGATCACTGCATGCAAGCGAAAACGCATGTTCTCAGTGTGCCGCCTGTGAATGACTGGATCAACGGGCAATTGAGCAGCGGGCAGATCCGCGAAGTGCGTATCGAAGACCTTCTGGGTCGAGCCCCGATCAAATTGGATGACGCTTCCTTGCGCGGGCATTTTACTGGAAAACGCATACTGGTGACGGGAGCAGCGGGCAGTATTGGAAGTGAGATCGTGAGGCAAGTGATCGAGCTGGGTGCTGACAACACTGTTCTATTGGACAATGCCGAAAGCGCGCTCTATGACCTGCAGATGGAATTGGTCGGAAAGGGCATTTCGCGTTTCCACCCCGTGATCGCGGACGTACGCGATCGAACGGTTATGGAACATGTCTTCAGCACCTTCAAGCCCGAGATCATCTTCCATGCGGCGGCATACAAACATGTTCCGCTGATGGAGGCCCAGCCTGATCAAGCGGTTCGAACAAATGTGCAGGGAACACGCATAGTGGCTGAACTAGCGGTTGCTCATGGCGCACTGGAGTTCGTGCTCATCAGTACAGACAAAGCTGTGAATCCTACCAGCGTGATGGGCGCTAGCAAACGCATAGCGGAGCAATTGATCCAAGGGACCGCCCAAGGACACGGAACCCGCTTCATCACCACGCGCTTCGGAAATGTCCTGGGAAGCAACGGCTCAGTGATCCCTCTTTTCCGAAAACAGATCGCCGAAGGAGGACCGGTCACGGTAACTGACCCGGAGGTCACGCGCTTTTTCATGACCATCCCCGAAGCCTGTCGGTTGGTTCTCGAGGCTGCTTCCATGGGCAAGGGTGGTGAGATCTACGTCTTCGATATGGGGCAACCTGTGCGCATTATCGATCTGGCGGAAAAAATGATCCGCCTTAGTGGGAAAGAGCCGGGCCGGGATATCGTGATCGAGTTCACTGGCCTCCGCCCTGGCGAAAAGAAATTCGAGGAACTGCTCGCCTCGCAGGAAGGCACCATGCCCACACACCACCCGCGCATATTGATCGGCAGAACTCGAGGAGTATCCCATTCGACCCAGAGCAATACCGTTCTAGAGCTTATTTCCGCTGCCGAGCGAAGTGACACTGGAGCATGCTTGCGTCTTATGAAGCAATTGGTACCTGAGTATACCGCCCAGCAATAGCAACACATTTACCTTTCTACATGACGCGCGACAAGAACCTCGAAACCGCCAAGCTGCAAAAAGAGATCAGCAACCACATTGGTGTGGGCACCGACAGTTTGGTCTTCAACTTCGAAGAGTCCGATAATGGACAAAAAACCAAACTCTTCCTGATCACCATCAATCCGCGGCATGATCAGAGCTTCCTCTTCCACGCTACGGAGGGAAGTGATCGCATGGATGCCTTGAGGCTGATGTTGGACTACGTAAAAACCTACAAGGACCGAACCAGCAGCTACACTGTGCAATGGAGCGCACGGGGAAACAACTCACTTCAAACGTCCTATTTCAGGGCGAAGAACGTGCTCGAAGCGCTGGACAAATTGTTCTATGATCGCGACCCGAACAGCATTACAGTGTTCTCCGTGATCCTGAACCCGATCTCTTGAATACAGCCGCAGGCAGCAGGCCACAAGGCATTGGCTTGGCTCTTGAACTCAACCTTCGGCCTGAAGCCAATAGCTTGTAGCGCATTCCATGAAAACAACCACCTCCATACAACTCCGCTTCAACGATATCGACATGGCCGGCCACGCGCACAACGCCGTGTACCTCTCCTGGTTCGAGCAAGCGCGCATGGACCTCTTGCGCAATTTCATCGAAAAGGACCATGATTGGAAGAAGTTCGGAATGATCCTCGCTCGCAACGAAGTGGACTATAAGCGACCGGTGCATTTAAGCGACCATGTGGAAGTCGAGTGCTCTTGCAGCGCGATCGGAACCAAGAGTTTCGATCTGGGCTATTCGCTCTTCGTAACCAAGGCCGGTGAACGCAGACTTCACGCCCAAGGCCGCAGTGTGATGGTCTGTTTCGACTATACCACAAACACCAGTTTTGCTTTGCCCGAAGCATGGCGAACGAAATTGGCACGAATGATGGCAGAGCGCTGAACGCGACTTTACCAGTTACACCATACCTCAACGGATCAAACCAACCAAGTACAACCAGATCATGAAAAACACGATCATCCTACTTCTCACCCTATTGGCCACCAATTGCAGCGCCCAATTCCCGAAAAGCTTGAAAGATGCCGCCAGCAAAGTGATGCCAGCGGCAGGCGGCCTGAGCAATGACGATGTGATCGCGGGCTTGAAGGAGGCACTCACCAAAGGCGCGGGAAATTCCGTGTCGTTGGCATCGGTGGCAGATGGGTTCAACAAAAACGCGCGCATTCGGATCCCTTTTCCACCGGAAGCGGAGAAGATGAAGAGCACGCTCTCCACGATCGGTATGAACAAACAGGTTGAGGAATTCGAATTGACCTTGAACCGTGCGGCGGAAGAAGCTGTGAAACAAGCCGTACCCATTTTCTCGGATGCGGTGAAAGGCATGAGCATCGGCGACGGATTCGCGATCCTCAAAGGCAAGGACGACGCTGCAACGGGTTACTTGAAGGATAAAACCACCACCAGCCTCACCAACACCTTCCGTCCAATTGTTGAAGCCGCCACCAAGAAAGTGGCACTCACGAACTACTGGACTCCTTTGGCAAATGGCTACAACAAAGCCAGCACATTCACAGGTGGCAAAGCGGTGAACCCTGATCTGGATGCATACGTGACCGAGCGAGCGATCGCAGGACTGTTCGTCTTGCTGGCCGATGAAGAATTGAAGATCCGCAAGGATCCATTGGCACGAACGAGCGATCTGCTGAAACGCGTGTTCGGCGGCAAGTAGGTTCAGCGGATCTTATTGAGGCTTCGGCCATTTGCGGATGCCGATTACTTTGGCATCCCCTTCAGTGCACGCCACAAATTCCGCTACGAAGGGAATATCCCATGCGACTATTCCAGCGTACTGAATTCGCCGACCCAGTGGTGAACCCGGCCTCCACCGAGTTCGAAGTGAACAACTGGACCATCTCGGAGTTCGTGCTGAAGGTACTTGTTCCTGTTATCGGCATTCGTCCGTTTCCACTGAACGAACAGATGCTCATGGTGAGCGCTGTATGTCGCTTCCGGCCATCACTCATTCTGGAATGGGGCACCCATCGCGGCGTGTCAGCGCGCGTATTCTGTGAAACGATAAGAGCCTTTCGTGTTCCCGCTGCGATCCATTCCATTGATCTGCCGGATGATGTTTTCCACGGCGAACACCCCAAAAGTGATCGTGGTGTATTAGTGCGGGGAATGAGCGAGGTAACCCTGCACCAAGCCGATGGTGTGACCCGTGCACTTGAACTTTGTGCGGATCGAAAGCCCCATGACAAAGTTCTTTTCTACGTTGATGGTGACCACAGCCACGCCAGCGTTACCCGTGAACTGAGTGCCATTCTCGAGCAGCAGCCCGAGGCGATCGTTCTTCTGCACGATACGTTCTACCAATCCCCGGATTCCGGATACAACATCGGGCCATACACCGCCATTGCTGAAGTGCTTTCGAAGCAGCCTCCACGATACAAAATGATCCGGACCACCACTGGTTTGCCGGGTATGACCTTGATCTATCCAGACCGATCCGCCCCTGCGGCTTAGGTCGAAAAGACTTCCCACTTATGCGCCCAATTACCCTCACTCAGCCGGGAACCATTCTTCCAGAAAGCGAGCTGATCCTGAACCCGGACGGCAGTGTTTACCACCTCGCGCTAAAACCAGAACACTTGGGTGATGTCGTGTTCGTGGTCGGTGACCCCGGTCGTGTGGCACTTATCAGCAAGCGCTTCGACCGCATCGATCACCGATCGCAGAACCGCGAATTCATTGCACATACAGGCACTCTGCGTGGAATTCGGGTTACGGCACTCGCAACAGGCATAGGCACGGACAACTTGGATATAGTAATGGGTGAATTGGACGCCCTGGTCAACATAGACCTTGAAAAGCGCACCCCGAAAGAAAAGACAAAGGCGCTGACCATTATCCGTATGGGAACTTGCGGTGCTTTACAGGAGGACATTCCGGTTGATCAATTCATCGTGAGCCGTTGCGGCTTAGGATTGGACACCGTTCTCCACTTTTATGCGACAGAGGAGACCGATGAAGAGCGCCGCTTGCTCCATGCGATCCTGGAGCATACCGAATGGCCGGACAACCTGCCCCTGCCCTATCTGGCCTTTGGCGATGAAGCGTTGATAGACCGCTTGTCCACCGGAAATCATGTTGGCATCACGGCCACATCTGGCGGATTCTATGGACCCCAAGGCCGCCAACTACGCGCCGTGCCAAGTGTCGACGGACTGAACGATCTGTTCACTAGCTTCCGCTACCCTACAGACGTTGCCGGCCACGACTTACGCATCACCAATTACGAAATGGAAACAAGTGCGCTTTATGGCCTCAGCGGTGTGCTCGGGCACAAGGCTGCCACGATCTGTTCCGTTGTCGCCAACCGACTGCGAAAGGAATACAGCAAAGACCACCATGCCGCCATTGAGCGCATGATCGATCAGGTACTCGAGCGGGTTATAGGGTAGTTGGGAAGTTCAAACCAGAAGGCTGAAAGCTCTCCCGTTTCGTCCGCATACACCCGCTCCGCTGGTCCTTCACTGGCGAGTTCTCGCGTAACGTTTGTGTTCAGCAGATCAACAGCCCATTGCTGGAAACATACCGTCATTATCTTAACGCACAAACACGACGGCGGGTAATTTCGTTCAACTGCTCCGACCGAGCCGAACAAAGCTTTGAGCGAGAACGAGATCCACGCGCTGATCAAGTTGATCGATGATCCCGATGAAGGGATCTACACTCAAGTACGCGAGCGCATCGTGTCCCTTGGAGCACCTGTTGTAAATGCCTTGGAGAATGCGTGGGAAACAGACGATCTGGGCGACCTGTTCCGGAACAGGATCGAAGACATCCTGCACACCATTCATCTGGACGTTACCTACCAGCGGTTGAAAACATGGTACGAAGGCGGCGGTGAAGA
>JANNYL010000253.1:0-3902 GCA_031410075.1 Flavobacteriales bacterium | reverse complement strand
GAAGCAGGGCGAACGCACGCCTCAGCAGGTGATCCACCACCGCGTGGAACTGGAGGCACGCCGCATGCTGCTCTTCACCGATCGGCCCGTGAAAGAGATCGGTTACACCATCGGCTTCGAGGATCCAGCACTCTTCGCACGCTTCTTCAAGCAACGAACGGGCAGCTCGCCGGTGGATTTCCGCAAGGCGGGGATCATGAACGGGAAAGATCGCCAAGTGGTCGGGAAGAAGCGCTCTTCTTGAAGGTGGCCGGGTGCCGGTGCTTTGTACCGTCAACAAACAACGACGACAAAACACGACCGACCATGAAGACCATGCACATTCCCACCCGCAACGAAGTGCCCCCCGACAACCAGGCCATCTTCGACAGCCTGAGCAAGAACCTCGGCATGACGCCGAACCTCTATGCGGCCTTCGCGCACAGTCCCACGGCGCTCGGCACGTACATGACGTTCCAGAACGCGAGCAAGGGGGCGCTCACGAACAAGGAGCGCGAGGCCATCAACCTGGTGGTGAGCCAAGCCAACGGCTGCCGTTACTGCCAGAGCGCGCACACCGTGCTGGGCAAGATGAACGGCTTCACCGAAGAGCAAGTGCTCGCGCTGCGCCAGGGCCACAGCACCGATACCAAGTTGAACGCGCTCGTGAACTTCACCAAAGAAGTGGTGGAGACCAAGGGACGTGTAAGCGACGCAACCCGCGAGGCCTTCTTCGCGGCGGGCTACACCGACGCACATGTGGTGGACACACTGATGGTGATCGGCGACAAGATCATCAGCAACTACCTGCACAACTTCGGCCAGTTCGCGATCGACTTCCCCGTGGCGGTGGAGTTGGAGAAGGAGATGGCGTAACACGCCTGGGCCGAACGCGGCGGATCCCGATCAGCGATGGTCGGTCATCCGTCGCGCTGGGTCAGGACGGTCCGCGACTTGCGGATCGCCTCAGCCCAGCGGATGGTTCAGCTACAACCACGTTCTCCTTTGAGAGCGCAAGGATCAACTGGAACACACGCCGTATTCGTTCGGTCGCGCTGCCCCACAACATACCATTCACCCATATCCATCATCGCCAAGCCTGAGCCCTTGAGCACCCAACGAATGACCGATCTCCTCAAATACCATGGCTTGGACTGGATCGCGATGCTGCTCAGCGTAGTGGCCATGATCCTGCTCGGCAACAAGGTGAAATGGGGGTTCGCGCTGTTCATGCTCGCCAACATCACATGGATACTGCTGGGCCTGCTCCTTCTGCATAGCTCGGCCATCGTCATGGGAAACACCATTTTTCTTGTGACGAACACCAGGGGCTTCATCAAATGGAACGCTGCAAAAACAACCGACCCAAATGGAAAATAGAGACCTGTTCTCACCGCTCAAGCTGCGCGGTGTAGAACTAAAGAATCGGATCGTCATGTCGCCCATGCAGCAGTACAGTTCTGTTGACGGCTTTGCCACGGACTGGCATCTGGTCCATTTGGGAAGCCGCGCTGTCGGTGGTGCAGGACTGGTCTTCACTGAAAGTGCATCGGTGAACCCAATGGCGCGAAGCACCAACAGCGATATCGGCATGTGGAAAGATGAACACATCATCAAATGGCAACAGATCAACGCCTTCATCCATCAGCAAGGCGCCAGAACAGCCATGCAGTTGGGACATTTCGGAAGCAAGGGAAGCCGTTCACACCCGAATGAAGGGTTAGGTTATTTGGAAGCAACGAACGGCGGATGGCAGACCGTCAGCTCAAGTCCAATAGCACCCTTTGCGGGCATGAGCATCCCGAAAGAACTATCCGTGGAAGAGATCAGCGGGATAACGACTGACTTCAGGAATGCCGCGTTAAGGAGTGTTCAAGCGGGTTTCGATGTCATCGAACTCCATTTCGCCCACGGCTACCTGGTCCATCAGTTCCTATCCCGACTCATTAACCAACGCACCGATCGCTACGGTGGCAGCTTTGAGAACAGAACGCGCCTTGCCCTCGAGATCGTTGCGGAGGTCCGAACGGTGATACCCGCGGATATGCCCTTGTTCGTTCGCATATCCGCAGTGGACTATGTGGAGAATGAACTCGCGTGGACCCTTCCGGATAGCATCCTGTTCTCCTCGCTGCTGAAGGACAACGGGGTGGACTTGATCACCGCATCCGCAGGTGGGTTCTCGTGGGTGGACAAAAGCAAACTCGCCGAGGGTTATCAGGTGCCGTTCGCTAAGGCGATCAAGGAAGGCACAGGTGTCCTCACCGGCGCTGTCGGACTGATCACCAAACCCGCTACCGCCAATGCGATCATTGCCAACTCCGATGCTGATCTGGTCGTCATAGCCCGCGAACACTTGCGCAACCCCTATTTCTCAATGCAAGCCGGCATTGAATTGGGGAAGCCTACGGAACCACCCTGGCAGTACAAAAGAGCGTACATGTAGACAGACCACCGAGGACAGAAGGAGGCATCACCATGGATGAGATGGAGATGGGCGGCATGCGTTCGGCCTTCTTCCCCATGGAAGGTGGCAGCGGCAAAGCCAACGGGAGCGTCACGGAAAGCGAAATGCACAAGCCGGGCATGGCCGCATTATCATCCAGCATCTGCTGGAAACGTTGATGGATGCGAACCAGATGGAGCTGGAGGTTTCCGAGGTAGAAGGGGATGCCATCCTTTCGCCCGATTGGGTCATTTGAAGAGCGCACCGCTTCCGGAGTTCACATGATCAGGGTCTGCCTGACAGCTTGCTGTCGGTAGGTTCGGTCTGGAGAGACCGATCAGCGCGGACTGCAGTGTACATTGTCGGATCATCTCGAAGTAACATGCCAGAACACGTGGGTCAATGGTTGGATGCGGGCCCTGTAGAAGCATTCACAGGCCAGCCGCTGCAGGAAGTCACATTGGGCAGGGTCAAACTCGCCATCTCTCATAGCGAAGGTGTCTTCGGCGCCATTTCGAATGTCTGCAACCACGCCGGCGGGCCGCTCGGTCAAGGCCGACTGGACGGGGAATACATCGTGTGTCCATGGCACAATTGGAAGTTCCATCGCCTCCATGGGAAAGGAGAACCTGGGTACGAAGCGGACGCTGTTCCATGCCATGAAGTAAAGGTGGAGAACGGTCGGCTTCTGGTGCACATCCCAGCCGCATCGGCTCGGACAAGAGCACCTCATGCGCCGCACCCATTGGCACGCCCCGTGCAGCGCTTGCCCGGTGCGATCCGGGTTGTCGGGATCTCCACCACGGCGCAGGACCCCGGGAACCCGCGTTATTCCACATCCGAAGCGCTTTTGGAGGTGGCGCTCGAACATGCGGCCAAGACGCTGAATTGCGAAACGCGTCTTCTGAAGTTGGCTGAACTGAAATTCCGCAACTGCGAGGGCTACTACTCGAAGAGTGCGCGCGCGTGCACATGGCCGTGTTCCATCACGCAGATGGATGAAGCCGATCAGATGACCCCGGTGTACGAGGCCCTGGTCCATTGGGCCGATGTGGTCCTGCTGTCCACACCGATCCGCTGGGGACAAGCCAGTTCGCTGTACTTCAAAATGGCCGAGCGACTGAACTGTGTGCAGAACCAGATCACCATCGCCGATACGGTGTTGATCCGCAAGAAAGTGGCGGGCTTCATCATCACCGGTGGCCAGGACAACATACAAGGTGTCGCCGGGCAGCTGTTGGGATTCTTCACCGAACTCGGTTTCCATGTTCCGCAATTCCCGTTCATCGCGCACTCGCGCGGTTGGACCGCCGAGGACATGGAGAAGAACATAGCCGAGGTGCGGAACAGCGCAGAATTGCGCGAAGGCGCTCGGGCGCTTGCAGAACGAGCTGTCCAACTGGCCAGCACGCTCCTCGAACAGAAAGATGCCGGGGACAAGACCAAGCGAGGGGGAAGAAAAGCCCATCGCCTTGAG
>JANNYL010000252.1:0-20165 GCA_031410075.1 Flavobacteriales bacterium | reverse complement strand
GTCAATTGCTCGTTCGAAAAAACTTCTTCGGCCAGTCCGGTACTCATCTCCGCCACCAACACGCTCGGTTCGGTGATCACGGGTGGGTTGAAGTCGAAGAAGATGTTGGCGAGGTTCTCCAGCGCGGTGCCCGGCAGCAACGGCAATTTCGGACGTATGCGGAACGACACGAAGCCATGCGAACGTGCTTCGTTCACATTGCTGTCCGGCAGCATGATATTGCCGAAGATGAATTTCAGGTAGCCCGGTCCGCTGAGTTCTCGCGTACAAGAGTGCGAACTCGGGCCCCATTGGAGCGCAGCGGGATCCAACGTCAGCGGAAGTGTATCGGTTATGATGACGTTGAATGCCGTATCCGTACCGGTGTTCTGGAAGCGGATGGTGTAGTCGATCCACTCGTCGGCATCGATCAGATACAGCCCCTCCCCTCCCTGCGTGCTCGTTGTCGCCGTCTTGTCGTTGGGATCGAAGCTCGCTGTCACCACTTGGGCTGACAGTACCGAATTGTTGCCCAGGTCCACATCTGTATTCACTGTAGAGATCGTGGCCGTTGTGTTCAATACGGTGCCGATAAGGCCGATATCCGGTGGGATCTGGAGCCTCACGCCCACCTCCTTGTGTTGGAACGCGTTCGTCATGGTGAACACCGGCGCGGTCCAAGTGAGCGTGTTGCCGACATTGGTGGTGGGTGTCGGGTTGGCACTGATGAACGAAAGAGCAGGATCGAACTGCATGGTCAGCGTGATATCGCCTGTAGGTGAAGGCGACAGGTTGTCGACGGAAATGCCGTAGTACAATTCGAAGCCGGGTCGCGCGGCTCCGTTAGCCAACATCAGTTGCACATCCAAGGGCGCTCCGGCCAAACAACCGACGTTGGTGTTCGGCAGTTGCGCACTGCTCAAGGTGAACTGCACTGGGCATCCTTGAACCAGCACCGGATGCTGTTCCGTGAGCGTGTAAGTGCCGAACGGAAGGTCGATGCTGTACTGTCCATTGGAATTGGTGGTGACGTACAGCGGCCCCGGTGTCACTTCGATCACGGTGTACGGTACTAGGTTCTCACCGCCATTGAACGCACAATTCGCATTGCCATCCACGTAGATCCGACCGCTCACAAGGCCACAAGTGGTCCCCAGGTCGGGGACCACGATCTCCAACGAATCGGTACAGAAGGTGCCGTTATTGAACTGGTTGAAGAGATCGAAGTCGAGCACCAACCAGTAGGTGCCGGGTGCCAGGTTGCCGATCGAATAGAGATCGTTGCCCAAGCCCTGCCAAGAGTTCGTGCAATCATCGGGTACATAGCTGCCCGCCGAGTTCCGCAGGTGCTTGGTGAACTGCTGTAGGGTTGGCGCAATGAACACCGTGGCCGAGCCGATGGCGCCGTTCGTGCATGACCCGGTGACGTTCATCACTTGCATGTATGGGAACACGATAGGCGGCTTTATGGTGGTAGTGAAGGTGCCCGGGCAGCCTGCCCCATCGGTGAAGTTCACGGTCACATCAGTGCCCACCGGAGCGTCGATGCCAACGATGTAGTAGGAGAACCACGTGCAAGCGTCCGGCAGTTCCTGCCAGTTCTCGGGAAAACCAACGGCATCGAAGCTGTACGGCCCCGGAGTGTGGCACGTGCCGGTGAGCGGGTCGGGCGGCAACCCGTTCTCGGTGCCTGCATAGAAGCTCACATACGGAAGCTCCGGTAAGCAATACCCGCCATCCGTATTGATGCTCACACAGGTGGTCGAAGCCACGTTCAGGATCTCCGCTTGATCGGTCGCTTCATCGAGTAGGGCATCGGTTACCGTTACGGTGTAGATGCCGGGACCGACACCCAGGTTCCACTCATCCGTATCCCCGTTGCTCCATGCGATGGTATAGGGTGGCGTTCCGCCGGAGATCGTCGCCTGCATGGACCCATTATTCTGGCCGCATGCTGAATTGTTAAGGACCGTAATGGATACCGACAAGGCTTGTGCTTGCAAGACGCTTAACAAGAGGGGGAGAAGCAGTAGGCGCATGATCAGAGTTTTATGAAGCGCTCGCGCAGAGTGCTTCCATTGTACAAAGTGGCAAGAAGGACGTACGCCCCGGAACGCAAAGCGGAAACATCGATCGACGTGTTCGACGATCGCAATGAACGGCGCATCATTTCGCGCCCGTCGGCAGCGAGGACGGTGACCGCATCGATGCCCCCATCCGAAGAGACATGGAGCTGATCGCTGGCCGGGTTCGGTTGCAGCCGTAATTGCCTCTTCTCCAGCCTCTGCACCCCCGTACTTAACTCCGCCACCAGCACACTCGGCTCGGTGATCACCGGTTCATTGAAGTCGAAGAAGATGTTGGCCGTGTTGCTGATCAGCGTTCCGGGTACCAATGGCAAGACCGGTTTGATCCGAATGCTTACCAGTCCATGACTTGCGGCCTCGTTCACATTGCTATCCGGCAGCAGGATGTTGTTGAAGGTCCACTTCACCACGCGGCCCGCGCGGAACGTGACCTCCACCGGATGCGACGAAGCGCCCATCTCGAAGCTGGCCATGTCCAGTTCCGCTTCCAATGTGTCAGTGATCACTACTGTAAATGCGGTATCCGTGCCGGTGTTCTGGAAGCGGATCGTGTAATCGATCCATGAATCCTCATCGATAAAGTACTGCGAGTCGCTCCATCCGGTGCTGGTGCGCGCGATCTTGTCGTTGGGGTCGTAGCTGCTGGTAACCACTTCGCTCGCCGTGTACGTATTGTTGGCGAGGTCCACCTCGGGCAGCGTGTTGGAAACGGAGCAGGTGTGCGACAGGAGGGTACCCAACGGCACGCTCACCGGCACGCTCACATGCGCTCCCACGCCCACCTCGCCGAAATAGCTCAACGCCGGAAGTTCCCAGGTGAGCGTGTTGCCGGCCGTGGTCGTAGGTGCAGGGTTCGCACTCTGGACCGTCGTGTTCGCATCGAACGTGCAGGTGAGCGTGACCGGTCCTGTTGCTTGCGGTGTGGGGTTATGAACCCCCACCTGCACGGCCTGATCGAAGCCCGGACGAGCAGCACCGTCGGCCATGTACAGAACGATATCCATGGGTTCCGTGCTTCCGTTGGCGAGGTTGATGGTAGTGGTGTTCCCTGCAACGGTGAAGGGAACGGGCTGCACCACGGGGCAGATCGGATCAACGTATGGATCGAGCTGTTGGAGGCTATAGTTGCCTGCAGGCAGTTGGATGGCGAAGTGACCGTTGATGCCTACGTATGCATTGTATCCGCCCGGCTCAACTGCCAGGATGTTGCCGGTCATGCCCACTTCGTTCCCATCGAACACGCAATCCACATTCTGATCGTACCACGCATTGCCTTCCACACGGCCGCAATCAGGACCCATATCGTAGATGTCGAATTCGAGCGATCCATCACCACATTGATAGGGATACAAAACCCCGTTATAGCCTGGGTCAAAAACCTGGACGCTAGCTGTGTAGTGACCCGGCAACAGCTCGCTTAGCACCAATTCACCATTTCCTCCCGTGTAACTCAAACCAGAACTGATGAAGTTCCCATCGCGATAAAGCGTGACCCCTGTCTGCGTGAACCACCATCCACCCCACTGCCATGTAGCGCTTCCCATGACTCCGTTCTCGCAATAGTCCGTGGTGTTCCATAACGTCACTTGCGGTGGTAATGGGAACGGAGCGTCCACCTGAAAACTGCCACTACCAGCACACCCATTGATGTCCGTGTAGGTGAAATTCGCCGTGCCGCCATCACAGAACCCGCTGAACACCGGATATCCATACGTGGACTCGTTCCCAAGGTAATTCACCGGCACGTCGAATACATAGGCAAGGGGGCCTGTATTCACGTACTGCGGATCGGGTATCACCACGGCTCCGTTGCACTGTCCAGCGCACGGCACGCCCACGTAGCCGTATACCTCGCTCGCACCTATGAAAGATCTATAGGAGCTGAAAGGCAATTGCGCATATCCGATCACCTCCGCAGTGTCGCTGTATGCGGTTCCTTGGCCGTCCACCACATCCACCCAAATAATCCCGGCGGCCAGACCAGTGACCGTTTGCGAGGTGGCGCCTGTGCTCCATACAAAGGTCAACGGACCCGGTGCATTATCGGTGCTCACATGCGCACTTCCGTTACTGTTCGCGCAATAGTCATGCGAATCGATAAGGATGTTCACATTCGTGGCGCCCGCATGATCGATCACCAGCAACAAGGCCACGGCAAGAAATGACCGGAGGTATCGCAACTTGGTTTTCATGCTTCTCGTTCTTTCAAATTGTTGGCGCGAATACCTGATCCAAAAATCACATGGCGGATGCGCTCCACGTATCTCAGTATGTGATCAAGCGTTCCCGCAACAAGGTACCATCATCAAGACGCACAACCACCGCATAGTTGCCCGTTGGAAGGACTGAAATGGAGAAGTGCGCCCTTCTATCCGATATCTGTTCTTCGATCAATAGCCTTCCATCCGCGGCGAACACCTGCACCGCACGCATCGGCAAAGGCGCCGAGATCATGACAGACCCTTGGGATGGGTTCGGGAACAAGGTCAACTGCATCCCGACTTCGCCGGGACCTTCGGCCTGCCCTGTGCTGAGCTCCGCCACCAGTACGCTTGGCTCGGTGATCACTGGCGGGTTGAAATCGAAGAAGATGTTGGCGATGTTCTCGATCACAGTGCCGGGCAAAACCGGTTGCCGCGGACGAATGCGGAACCTGACCAACCCGTGACTGACAGCCTCGTTCACACTGCTGTCAGGGAGCAGGATATTCGGGAAGATGAACTTCAAGGTGCCCTGGCCCTGCACCATCCAGGTGTGGATGTGCGATGCGCTGGCCAATGAGATGGTCGCTGGATCCAGCGTGGCAGGGAGCGTATCGGTGACCACGATGTTGAAGGCCGTGTCCGTGCCCGTGTTCTGGAAGCGGATCACGTAGTCGATCCATGAATCCTGATTGATGAAGTAGAGCGACCCGCTCGTTCGCGTGCTCGTGAACGCTGTCTTGTCATTGGGGTCATAGCTGCCGGTGACGGTGATCGCGGCCGAGGCGTTATTGTTGCCCGGGTCGCCATCGGTATTCGCCGTCGTAACGGAAGCGCTGGCGAGCAGTTCAGTTCCGATCAGGCCCACATCGGGTGGCACTTGCAGATGGATCTGGTATTCGCGCTCTTGAAAAATATCCAACGAGGGTTGGTTCCACGTGATCGTATTGCCCACCACGTTCCCTGTGGGCCAAGCGCTGATGAAGCTCACCGCAGGATCGAATGTGAATGTGGTGGTGGCGGCACCGCTGGCCGATGAAGAAAGGTTCTGCACGATCATGCTGTAGTGCAATTGGAAGCCGGGACGCGCAGGACCTGATCCAAGTCCGATGGCTACATCGAGCGGGATCGTGGGCTGGTGCCCGATGTTGGCAGTGACCGTGTTGCCATTCACCGTAGCACTCGCCGGGCAGCTCTGCGCGATCGCCGCAGCGCTCGTGGTCGTGGTGTAGTTCCCGTTCGGTACAACCACGGTATAACTGCCTCCGCTCGTGGTGTAGATGGGACCGGGCTGGATCTCCACAACCACGTTCCATGCGTTGGCCTCGGTGTCGATGCAATCGCTGTTGTAATCCACGTAGGTGCTTCCTGTGATGCGTCCGCAGGTTGGGCCGATGTCCGGCACTGTCACGAGCACGCTATCCGAGGAGCACGATCCACCTTGAAGAAGGGAATACGTGAATCCCAAGCGATGCTTCAGCCAGTAATTGCCGGGTGGCAGCGATGTAAAGGCGTACACGTCCGTGCCAACCCACTGGAATCCATTGAGGTATTGCAGGTCATCGCCGCTGCCCTCAGGCCGTAGGGCATAATAGGTGTCCGATCCAGCAACCGGTGTACTGGTGAAGGTGATCGTTCCAGTGGCGATGTTCGTACACGAACCCTGCACATCCACGACCGTGAAGTTGGGCCAGCTCGTGATCGGGTAACCTGCCGTGAAGTTCAAGGTGCCCGAGCACCCGTTCACATCCCAATAAGTCACCGACTGGCTGATACCTGGAGAAGTGGGCCCCGGATCCAGATAGTAATTGCCCGGAACTGCCGGGGGCGGCACCAGACCGATGATCCCTTGCGATGCGGTCCATGGGCTAACATCGCCTGGCACGTCGACAGGCGGGAAGAAGAACTCGCGATAGTTCTGGCCAGAGCAATAGGAATGCGGGTAGTTATAATCCTGCACGCCATAGTCCTCCGAGATCACCGTGGCCTGATCGCTCACCTGCGTGCCCACGAAGTCGGTCACCGTGACCGAGTAGGTGCCGACCGAAAGCCCCGTGATGATCTCCGTGGTCTCACCACCGCCCCAGAGGTATGCGTACGGTGGAACCCCGCCGGAAACGGCAGCATACACCGACCCGTTCGCATACGTACAGGTCTCGTTCTGCACTTGCAGGTTCAAGGTAAGGGCCGATGCAGTGGCACCAATTGTCGCGAACACTGCGCTGATCAGGTACTTCTTCATGGTCTATTGCTTGATGAACCGGGTTCTGGAAACGCTACCGTCGTTCGATACAGTCTCGATGATGTATGCGCCGATGCTGAGCGCGCTCACATCCAAGTCCACGCTCATGCTGTTCGCAGGCACCATCCGGATCTCTCGGCCGTCAGTACCCATTACACGAATGGAACTCAACGGCTGTGCGCTGCTGACCACGCGAATTGCGGTGCTCGCTGGATTCGGGTGAATACGAACGGATGTGGCATTTGCGTCTGGAACCCTCGTGGAGACCTCCGCCGCCAGTACGCTCGGCTCGGTTATCACCGGCGGGTTGAAGTCGAAGAAGATATTCGCCGTGTTACTGATCAGCGTTTCGGGTAGCAATGGCAAGACCGGTTTGATCCGAAAGCTTACCAGGCCGTGACTTGCGGCCTCGTTCACATTGCTGTCCGGTAGCAGGATGTTCGGAAAGGTCCACTCCACCACGCGGCCTTGTTTGAAAGCGACGGTGAACGGATGCGAAGCCGCACCTTGTTGGAAACTGGCCATGTCCAGTTCCGCAGCAAGGGTATCCGTGACGACGATGTTGAAGGCCGTATCCGTTCCGGTGTTCTGGAATCGGATCACGTAGTCCATCCATTCATCCGCTCCGATGATGTAGATGTTCTCCATTTCTCGCGTGCTGGTGAACACCTGCTTGTCATTGGGATCGTACGACCCTTGGTAGATACCGGATAGAGCAACGCTATTGTTCGCATACGTCGATTCGGTGACAGGTTGTGTAACACTCACCGTATGCGCGAACGGCTGGCCAATAAGGCCTGCATCTGGGGGGACTTGCAATTGCACGGAGAAGTTCTGATCTCCGTATGCAAGGAAGGCGGGCAGATCCCAAGTGAGCGTATTCGCGCTGATAGTCGTGGGCACAGGGCTCGCGCTCACATAGCTCATCTGCGCATCGAAGGTGAGCGTGAGGGTGGCAGCGCCGCTGAGTTGCGTGCTCAAGTTGCGCACATCTCCCCAGATCGTGTGGGCAAAACCAGGGCGAGCCACCGTGTTAGCAGCCATCACTTGCAGGTCCAAGGGGATCAAGCTGCTATCCGCCAGATCAAGCGTAACGCTGTTGTAGTTGATCGTGAAGGGAGCGGGCTGCACCACCGGGCAGATCGGGTAGAGGTCGGTGCCCGTGCCTTGCGCCTCGAGTGTGAAGTTGCCGTTGACCAAGTTGCGCGTGTAGCCCCCACCCGCGCCCGTGATGGCATACTCCGGACCGGGGTTGATCTCGATCACGCGGTAAGGCACACTTGGTTCGCCCGCGTTCTGAACGCAGTTCTGGTTGTTGTCGATGAAGAGGCGACCGCTCACAGTGCCGCAGTCGGGGCCCAGATCCGGGATGGTGAAACTGGCATTGTAATCACAGCCCGGATCAGCAAAATAGATGGGTGAATAGGTGCCAACTACGCCGTACAAACCTGCATTAAGGTCGGTCAGCAAGAGCGGCTCGCCGAACGGAGTATTACTGAAGACGACCTCACTGGTCGTTTGGTCCCAGATATATAGGGCCGGTCCATAAGGGCCAGCGTATCCGAATGTGAGTTCCGCACTGCCATTGGCAAGCCCACCGCAGGCCGGGTTGATATTCGACGCTGTGGCGCCCAACGACTGTGGCGAATCGATCGGCACTTGGCCGCTTCCGGTGCAGCCGTTCGCATCGGTTACATCCACGTAGATCTGATCCGTAACGGAGAAGTAACCGAAATAGGGCTCGCCCGTGTTGATGTCATAACCCAATGGTGGCTGGCCGTTCACGGTCACTGTGTAGGGCGGTACACCTCCGAGCAGGCTAGTTACCACGCGGATGGAGCCATTCTGAAAACCCGGGCAAGGGTGATGCGCAGCACTATTGTCATACACCCATGTATATGCCTGATCGACATTGTAGATGACCTGCTGGTTCGTGAGCAACCAGTTATCGCTGACTTGCGCACCCAGATCATCGGTGACCGTGACCGACCACAGTCCGGGACCCAGTCCGCTCACTTGGGAAGTTCCTTGGCCAATGGCTGGTGCAGGTGTCCATACGTAGGTGTAAGGTGGCTGGCCACCGCTCACAGCGACATTGATCGCACCATTGGCCAACCCGCAACTGGGGTTCTGCTGGAAACCGATCACGCTCATAGCACTTGCCGCAACTGGTGCGAGCAGGAGCATTGAAAAACCGTAGAAGTACTTCATGGCTGTTCGGTTCAAGATCAGTATTTCACAAAACGTTCGCGCATCACGCGGTTGCTGCTCAACAATTCGACTTCGAGCAGGTAAGCACCAATGGGTAAGCTGCTCACGTCCAGATCCGCTATCGCACTGCGCACGGTCATGCGCTCCAACACTCTGCCATCCATCGCCACGATACTGATCCGCTCGATCATCGCACCAGGCACATTCACTCGAAGACGATCATTCGCTGGGTTCGGCGAAATGGATAGACGACCCTGTCCTGTTCTATCCGACACTCCTACACTGAACTCCGCCAGCACACTGGTCGTATTGGTCCGCACAGGCTCGTTGAAGTCAAAGAAGATATCCGACGCATTGTTGATGTAATTGCCTCCGATCAGGTCCTCTACCGGTGTGATATCGAAACCGAGGAAACCATGGCTGGCGGCCTCGTTCGTGTTGCTGTCCGGAAGCAGGATATTGGAGAAGGTCCAACGCACCACCCGGTCAGAGAGGAATTCCACCGAGCAAGGATGTGAGCTGGCCCCTTGAACGAATGAGCCCATGTTCAGATCCGCGCTCAGCGTGTCCGTGACCACTACTGAATACGCTGTGTCAGTGCCTGTGTTCTGGAAACGGATCATGTACTTCAAATGATCATCAAGGTCCAGAAAAAAGATCTCGGCAGGCTCCACGACCTTTTCATTGGGATCGAAACTACCCGTGACAACTGTCCCTATCCCAGTGCCGTTGTTAGTAGTGTTGGCATCCGGAAGCGCGTTGGATACGTTCAGGTTCGCAAAGAGCGCAGTTCCGAGCGCAGTTCCAACAGGTACATCGAATTGCGCAGTGAACATGTGTTGTGCATAGCTCGATAATGCTTGAAGGTGCCATGTGAGCGTGTTACCCACCACGCTCGTTGGTGTGATGGATGAGCTTAGGAAGGTGACCGGTCCGGCAACATCCAGCGTCATGCTCACCGGTCCACTCACTTGCGCACTCAAGTTCTTCGCTTTGATCGCATAGGTCATGCTGAACCCCGGATGTGCAGCGCCCACGCTCATGAACGCTTTCAGGTCCAGTGGCACTGTGCTGCTGTCTGCCAGGTCGATGATCTGCGCATTACTTGCCATGGTGAAGGGAACCGGAGCGCTCACTGGGCAGAGCTGGATCAGGCTCGCATCATTCTGGGCGAGCGTGTACGATCCATCGCCGAGATCGATGGAGTAGTGACCGTTCGCGTCAGTAATGGTATAGGCGCCACCGGGCTGTATCTCCAGGACGAGTTCGGGCACGTTCATCTCTCCTGCATCCTGCACACAATCCTGATCATTATCGATGAACACGTCACCGCTCACCGTTGCGCATGCAACGCCCAAGTCGGCTATGTCGAAGCCGAGCGAATCCGAGTTGTTGCAGGGGTCGGCGAAGTATTGATCCGCGAACTCCCAACCTCGCTCGATATGATAGTGACCTGGAGCAAGGCCGGTGAAGGTGACGGTGTTGCCAGGAACTGCTCCATCGACCATGTTGTTCAGGTCATCGAAGAGCGTAATGGTCGCGGCGCTCCAAAAGGAACCATCGTCCAGGTTCGTGAGGGTCACTGATCCGCCGCTGCCATTGGAACACGATGCTTGCAAGCTCTGTAGTACCATGTTGGGTGCATTGAACATTTGCGGACCAACGATGTTGCCAGTTATCGTACCAGTACATCCATTGGCATCCGTCACATTCACGCTAACTGGAGCCCCGATAGTGGCGAACGGAAAATAGAAATAAGGATAACCCGCTTGATCCATTCCCTCTGGAAGCGGATCGTAGATATACGGGGCCAGTCCATTGGTTCCAAACTCGATCAATCGCATCTCGGCACCTATCTGGCCAATGCAACAGGCATGGCCGTCCTGTGCACCGAAAGCGCCAACGAGGTTTGGTGTGTTGAAGACTGTCCAACCTTGTACCGTTTGTGTGCTGGCCGCATCGGTGACGGTAACCTCATAATAACCGGCAGCAAGCCCTTGAATATCCTCCGTGGTAGACCCATTGCTCCACTGGAACGAATAGGGAGGCGTGCCGCCGCTGGCATGTATGTCCAACGAGCCGGTCGGGTTACCGCAGCTTGCATCCAACTGGAAATCGTTCCAGACCTGAAGAGGTGACGCACATACCGCGATCGGGCAAAACAAGAAGGCGATCAGCATCCTTTTCATTGGTTCAATATTTTATGAAGCGTTCATGGATCATGACCCCATCCTCCAGCCGCACTGCCAGTGAATAACTGCCAGCCGGTAATGCTTTCGTGTTGATGTGAACTTGCGATGTGAGGAGCTTTTGCGCAAGGACCGATCGCCCGTCCGAGGCGAAGATCTCGACTGAAGTCATAGCGCTTCCCGCTTCAACAGTAAGTTCATCATGGGTCGGGTTCGGGTACGATCGGAACATTCCTTCGCCCTTGTTGGCCAATACCCCGGTACTCATCTCCGCCACCAACACACTCGGCTCCGTGATCACCGGCACATTGTAGTCAAAGAAGATATTCGCCGTGTTGCTGATCAACGTGCCGGGCTGCAAGGGCAGAACAGGTTTTATCCGGAAGCTCACCAACCCGTGACTTGCGGCTTCGTTCGTTCCACTGTCGGCCAGTTGAATGTTATCGAAGCGCCATTCCACTACTCTACCGGGCTTGAACGTCAACGAGAACGGATGCGATGCCACACCGTGTTGGAAACTGGCCATGTCCAATACCTCGCTCAACGTATCTGTGATCACCGCGAACGTAGCTGCGGCATTGCCGGTGTTCTGGAAGCGGATGGTGTAGTCCATGTATTCATCTTCATCAATGAAATACTGCGTGTTGCTGAAGCGGCTGCTCGTGCGCACTTCCTTGTCGTTGGGGTCGTAGCTGCCCACCACCGAACGAGTGAACGTGATACCGTTGTTCGTCGGATCGCTATCTGGCAACGTGTTCGAAACGGTCAACGTGCTATTGAGCAAAGTGCCGATAGCGGTTCCAACCGGCACATTCGATACAATGTGCAAGTGCTCATAGTGGAAGGATCCGAACGCAGAGAAATTCCACGTCAGCGTTTGGCCTACCACCATGGCTGCAGGATCCGCGGAGATAAAGGTCACGGCTGGATCGAGGGTACACACCACCGTTACCGGGCCGCTCAACTGGGGCGATGAATTCCTGATGCTCGCGTGGAGGTCGTAGTTGAAACCGGGCCGGGCCAGTGCGTCATCACCGTAGGCAAGCATATCCAAAAGCACAGTGCTACCATTGGCGAACTGGACCGTCGTATTACCACCACTCACGTTGAACGGTGCAGGCTGCACGACAGGACAGATGGGCACCAACGTGGGATCGGTTTCCTCGATGGTATACGCGCCATCGGGTAATGGGAATATGTAATTGCCTTGGGCGTTGGTGATCGCCACATTGCCCGAAGGTTCGATCATCAGGGGGCTGTAAGGGATCCCGGTCTCGTTCGCATCGCGCACACAATCCAGGTCCGTATCGTACCAGCTGCTACCGCTCACACTTCCGCAGGAGCCACCCAATTCAGGAATGGTGAACGGGATGATCTGCGGAACGCAACCACTGAATTCCGTGGCACCCATCAGTTGCTCGATCGTGTAATTCCCCGGCACCAATCCCGTCACCACGCGTTGATCGAACCCGAACAGATACCCGATGGAACTCACCACTTGTTGTTGGTCGTTCACAATGGTCAGATCGGCGGGCCAACTGAACTCGCTACCATGTATAGTTACTTGACCACCAATGCCTGCAGCCGTACAACCAGCAACCACATCTGAAACCGTAACCAGTGTTCCCAACGGGCCAAGCACATTAATAGTGTAGTCCCCGGTGCAACCGTTCGCATCGATCACATGGATCGTGCAGAGATCACCTGTCGCAAATCCTGTGTAGACCTCGTTCCCGTGCTGGTCGTTGCCGTTCTGACCAACCGGAACACCTTGGTTATACACTTGAACCCAATAGGGCTGAACGCCACCTATCCAATTCCATTCTATTTGGCCCAAGTTGTTGGGGTAGTAATTCACAAGTACAACACTGCCATTCGCTTCCCCCGGGCAGGGGTGCCAACCAGCAGAAGTAGTGATCACATTCAGTTGTTGATTGAGGACCTCGAACGTGGCCGTTGCGATCGCCCCTGTGTCATCGGTAGCCGTTACGGAATAGATTCCAGGTAAAAGGCCATCCCGATCTTCGGTTGTCGGTCCATCGGCCCAAGCGAAGGTGAACGGTTCCAGGCCGTCGTACGCAGTGATCCCGATCTGCCCCGTCGGAAATCCGCATGCCGAAAAATCAAGGGAATCAAGGCCGATCGAGAATTGCGATGCCGATGCAACCAAAGGCAGGAAAAACAAGGGGAGTAGAATTCGACGCATGGTATTCTGGCTTAGGTCAACTTGTTTCGGTATCGTCTCTCATTCGCAATACGCAGCGCTGGCCAATAGTTGCCTTCTTCATGACAAACCAATGCACAACTGCATGCGGTCTTTGAATATCTGTGCCCGTTCGGTCAAGAGCCTTGGTTTTCTCGCTTCAATTTCTGCAAAAGCGAAACCAACGTGATCGCTGTTGTGGTGTAGACGGATCATACCACGCTGGGATGCCTTGCCAATATCGGGATTCTATCAACACGCACCACGTTCATTTAGCCGCGTAAGGATCGCTCCGAGGTGGGTCATCTTTTAGGGTGATATTGTCAATGAACGTATCGCCGATTACTCTGCGCCGCTACATTCGTTAGCAACGCTGATCCGATCAACATGAAATACCTCGCCGCACTCCTCCTATTGTTGGTCACGAATACCACGATAGCCCAGAATTGCTTGCATGTGGTTCATCCGTCTCCGACCACTGGTTTGAGTTGGGGTTGGAACAATGCGTGGATCCACCCGGCAGGAGGAGTGGCGTACACGGAATGGGCCTCGTCCTGGGAAAATGGCTTTACGGTCGGTCGGACAGCCCCGGACGCGACACCACTGTGGGAACGGGGCATCGCCCACATGAACCCAATGAGTTGGTTGGGATCAAGCACAGCGCAACTTCGGTCAGATGGCGGATACTTGATCAACGGACGATTCAGTCTCGCATTTGACTTCGATTCCCCGTGGATCATTTCGTTGGGTGCCCCAGGGCAGACAGAATGGGGCCGAACCTACATGACTGATTCCACTGAATATGGTAGTATGGGAAGCTATTTCGTCCGTATAGCGGAACGCTCTGATGGCGATAATATCGTAGCCATGTATTCGAGGAACACGCTGGGGTTGGCTCGAATAGGTCAAACCGGGGTTCCCGTGTGGCACTACCGTTATGAAACAGAAACCCCGTACACCTACGCGGTGGACATTGAGTTTGAACCAGACAACTCGATCACAGTACTGGGGTACACCGGTTATGGAGGTATTGTCCTGTTGCGGACAGGACCGGAGGGAGAAGCCCAATGGGCCTATTCCTATGCCATGGCCCCTGTTCAGAATGCAAGGGATCTGCTCCGTGCGGCGGATGGCTCTTACTACGTCGCCTGCGGCAGCGGGAACGGGGGCATTGATGAAGGGGACCTCATCCATTTCAACAACGACGGGACGTGTGATTGGATGAAGCACTACAATAAACGCATTGGGCATCTCGAATGGATGCCTAACGGCGATCTGCTCGCCTCCTGCCAGATCGCGATCGGCGACTCCATTGGAGAACTGCTGCGATTGGACCCATCGGGCAACCCGCTAGCCGCGTGGGCCAGTTCAAATACTGCCAGGCAGATGGAACTGCTTGGGTTGCGGGGTGATTCGGTATTTGTGTTCCACTCGAGCAACTACCTTGGGTATGCCGAACCCAGCCAATGGGCGAGTGTAACGATAGCGGCAAGCGTGGACGATCTCTCTTGCGCTTTCGAACCGACGGCCCTGCCTACCGTCAGCATATTGACCACCCCGGTTACGAACGGCAATATCGTGTCCTCCGTACCCGACCAATTGAAATCGTGGACGATCAATATCGGCGAAAGTTTCGGAACGGAGGTGGTCGATATCACTGCCAATGGGAGCTCCGGCCCCGCTCGCCCAGGCTTCGGCTATGTGCTCTACACGGAAGCCGCCAACTTGGGCGGCGGTACCAGCGCACCATTGACGCGGACATTGACCTTTGATCCACTGCTCACCTACGTCAGCGCTGTTCCCGAGCCCACAAGCGTGATGGGCAACACCATCACCTGGACGGACGGCCCGATTCTCAACAGTTACGGGCATGAGCTGGCCTATGTAGAATTCACCATTCCGGCTGATCCGGGACTCATCGGGACCACATTGACGCACACCTTCAGCGTAGCACAGGACAGTACGGAGTACGATTTGTCCAACAACAGCACCATCATATCCCGTGTGATCACCGGCAGCTACGACCCGAACGACAAACTGGTGTGGCCACGCGACGTCTACCACATCGAGAACGACAGCATCCTCGACTACACCATCCAGTTCCAGAACACGGGGACGGACACGGCTTTCACCGTGGTAGTGCGTGACACATTGCCCTTGGATGTGGATACCCGTTTTTTCCAGATGGGGACGGCCTCGCATCCATACACGTACTCCCTCACCGGTAACGGCATCCTCACCTTCACCTTCAACAATATCCTGCTGCCGGATAGCAATACCAATGAGCCGCTCAGCCATGGCTTGGTGAATTTCCGGATCAAACCCATATTACCACTAGCGATTGGTCAAGAGATCTCCAATGCGGCGGACATCTACTTCGATTTCAACGAACCGATCCGAACTCCGGATGCTACAGTTATCGTCACCGATGCCACGGGGATAAAGCCCCAATTGAAGCCGCAACAACTCGTAGTCTATCCGGTACCAGTGAAGAACACGTTGACAGCGATCCTACCAGAAAGCTACAAGCCCGTGCAAGGCTGGGCCATCGGCGCTGATGGGCGGCGCCTTGCGATCTCCAAACCAAACATTCTTGAGCACAAGGCTGAATACGGCGTTCAGCACTTGGCACCCGGAGCATACGTGCTAACGTTGTTCGACCGGTCGGGCAAGCGAATGAGTGCGCGGTTCACCAAGGAGTAACTGCTCGGGTTGGGTACTTTCGCCGCCCCAATGAGCGGTGCCATGGCCACATGAGCACATGCCCAAATGGGCACATGTGCCATGGGCTCCGCCAAAACCGCCGCATTCCACACCCTCGGCTGCAAGCTGAACTTCGCCGAGACCAGCACGCTCGCGCGTTCGTTGGAAGATGCAGGCTACGCACGCGTGAAAGTGGAAGAACGCCCGGACGTATTCGTGCTGAACACCTGCAGTGTTACGGAGAACGCGGACAAGGAATGCCGCCAGTGGGTGCGCCGTTTTCAGCGGATCAATCCGGATGCTTTTGTTGCCGTTGTGGGGTGCTACGCCCAACTGAAACCGGAAGAGATCGCCAATATCCCCGGAGTTGGTCTTGTGCTGGGCGCGAATGAGAAATTCGATCTGGCCGCACACATCGCAAAGTCCTTCGACTCCCCTTCTCCTCGGGAGAAGGGGCCGGGGGATGAGGTAAAAATTGCGCACTACTCCCCCATCAAGGACGTGCGCACCTTCATCCCTTCATGGAACGCCAACGACCGCACCCGCACCTTCCTGAAAGTGCAGGACGGCTGTGACTACTTCTGCTCGTTCTGCACCATACCGCTCGCGCGAGGTCGAAGCCGCAGTGGGACTATTGCTGAGACCGTCTCCATCGCGGAAGGCATCGCAAAAACGGGTGTAAAGGAGATCGTACTCACCGGAGTGAACACGGGAGACTTCGGTCGCGCACACGGCGAAGAATTCATCGGCCTGATCGAAGCACTGGACCGGGTGCAAGGCATCGAGCGATTCCGCATCAGCAGCATTGAACCGAACTTGTGCAGTGATGCTGTCATCGACTTCGTGGCAAGGAGTAAAAAGTTCATGCCGCACTTCCACATGCCCTTGCAAAGCGGTAGCGATGTGATACTTCAGCGTATGCGCCGGCGCTATGACACGGCGTTGTATGCCGAACGCGTCGCGCACATCAAACGTTTAATGCCCCATGCTTGCATCGGTGTGGATGTGATCACGGGAACACCCGGCGAAACCGATGAGGAATTCATGAAAACTCATGCCTTCCTCCGGAGTATCGCGATCGACTATCTCCACGTCTTCACCTACAGCGAGCGCAACAACACAACAGCCGTTCGCATGGAAGATGCGGTCCCTATGGAGCTCCGCCGCGAGCGCACCAAGCAATTACGGATACTGGGTAGCAAATTGCAACGGGCACACTACGAGCGGAATATCAGCACCACACGGTCGGTATTGTTCGAGGCTGAAGAGAACGAAGGTCAGGTTCATGGATATTCCGACAACTACATCAGGGTGAGTGCTCCATACGATGCATCGCTCTGCAATACCATCGTTAGTGTGACTCTCGATCGTATCGACGGCGATGGCCACATGCAGAGCTCGGGCATCCACGTTGCGAGAACTGATCATTCATTTTCTGATCAATTGATCGCCTGATCACTCACCATGTACCCCACCCTCTACCACGTCTTTCTCGACCTTTTCGGCATTGAGCTGAACTTCCTGAAATTCTTCAACAGCTTCGGTTTCTTCGTTGCACTTTCTTTCCTGGCCGCGCACTTCAACCTCGCGAGCGAACTGCGGCGAAAAACCGCGAACGGACTGCTGAAACCGACCGAACGAAAGATCATGGTGGGCGAAGGACCGCAAGCCATGGACCTGATCATGCAAGCTATCGTCGGCTTCATTCTCGGCTGGAAAGGGCTCTACATCATATTGAACATGGCCGACGCAACGGCCGATCCGCCAGCCTTTTTGTTGAGCACCAAAGGCAACATCATCGGTGGTGTGATAATGTCCGCATTCTTCACATGGATGCTTTGGCGGGAAAAGAAAAAGGAACAACTGGCCAAACCCGAAGAACGCATCGTTACGCTCTCACCACTGCAACACGCGGGCAACATCACCCTCACGGCCGCGCTGTGGGGATTCATCGGCGCCAAGCTGTTCCACTGGTTGGAGAACCCGCGTGACTTCATCAACCTGTTCAACGGCGCTGGGGCCAAGGACATCGTTACCGGTCTTACCATGTACGGCGGACTGATCCTGGCCGGCTTCATGGTGATGCGCTATTTCAAACAGAACGGATTGGCGTTCTGGCCCGCAGTGGATTCGGCCGCGCCCAGCGTGCTTCTCGCCTATGGCATTGGTCGCTTGGGTTGCCAGGTAAGTGGCGATGGTGATTGGGGCATTGCGAACACCGCTCCTACCCCATCCTGGATACCACAATGGCTATGGAGTTACGATTACCCGAACAACGTGAACGGCGTTCTCGGTCTATCGCGCAAGGGCGGTTATGTGGGCGAGCGGATCACGGACGGAACCTGCTTCGAAGGCTACTGCACCCATTTGGTTCCGGGGGTATTTCCCACGCCACTGTATGAAGCCATTGCCTGTGTGCTGCTTTTCGGCGTGCTGTGGTTGTTGCGCAAACGCATCAGCACACCCGGTATCATCTTCTGCCTGTTCCTGATCTTCGATGGCGTGGAGCGCTTCTTCGTGGAGAAGATCCGCGTGAACGAAGCCTGGCTCGGCACATGGACGCAGGCCGAAGTGATAAGCACGGTGCTGACACTGGCGGGTCTCTTCGGGATCTGGTGGTTCAACTCATCCCGTCATCGCGAGGAGGCTTTGCGACGAAGTGATCTGTAATTCCAACACCACAATGAATTTATCTCACGACCTGCGAACGATCACCGCTGATGTGTGTGCGATCTGTCGCGAAGTCGCGGTATTCATCCGCACCGAAGCGGAGCGCTTTACGGAAGCGAATGTGGAGAGCAAGAGCCTGAACAACTTGGTGAGCTATGTGGACAAGGGCGCCGAGCAGCGGCTGGTGGAAAAACTCGGAGCGCTGGTCCCTGAAGCAGGTTTCATCGCAGAAGAAGGCACGGGCGAGCGCAAGGAGGGGTTGAATTGGATCATCGACCCGCTGGATGGCACCACCAACTTCGTGCATGGGATCCCATGCTATTGCATCAGCATCGCCTTGGCCAATGGGCACGATGTGTTGGTTGGCGTTGTCCTGGAGGTTACGCGCAATGAATGTTTCTATGCATGGAAAGGCGGCGGTGCCTATTTGAACGAAAAACAGATCCGTGTTTCTTCCCGCAAAACGCTGGAAGAAAGTTTGCTGGCAACCGGTTTTCCGTATGACGATTTCGGGCGCGAAGCACAGTACATGAAATTGCTCCGTTCGTTGATGCACAGCAGTCGCGGTATTCGGCGCCTCGGAAGTGCCGCTGCCGATCTCGCTTATGTGGCCTGTGGGCGCTTCGAAGCGTTCTACGAATACGGCCTCAACCCGTGGGATGTGGCCGCAGGAGCTTTATTGGTGCAAGAAGCGGGCGGGCAGGTCACCGATTTCCGCGAAGGCCCGAACTTCATTTTCGGTGAAGAGATCGTGGCCAGCAATGGTGCCATACACCAAGAGCTGATCGGGCCGATCGGGAAGTTCTTCGCGCGTTGAGCCGACTATCTTGCCGATCGAACAGCCGCACCATGCGAACACTCTTGACCACTTTGTTATCCGCCTTCGTTTGCGGTTCCATCGCAAACGCCCAGTTCAGCTTCCCGAAATGCGCAGACTATGATGCCTATAACGATCGCTGGATCGTGGTACAGGGCATCTCACCGGTGTTCATGCAGGTGGTCGGCGGATTCGCCTCCAGCTATTTGGGTGCCGGCTTTGTTCCGGAGGACATACGCATTGAAGGAGACACGCTTTTCCACGTATGGGGCAACCAAGTGGGAGCCTTCAATGTGACCACCTTGGCCCCGGCCTTCTCCAAAGTGCTAGGCAGTGCTTCAGATCTGCGGGCCATCGCCGTTCGCGGGCCGGACATCTTCGTGGCCGACTTCACCGAGCAGGAGATCTGGCGCGTGCCATTGGATGGCAGCCTGGAATCGCCCCTGGTCGCACCCTTGTCCTTCATACCGAGCGCCATGGTTTACGACGCGGTTGGGGATCGCCTCGTGCTTTGCGGGTGGGGACCGAACGGCGACCTCTATGCCGTAGACCCGGACGATGGCGCGGTAACGGACCTGGCAGGCACGAACCTCAGCAACCTCTCCGGCATCGACATCGATTGCCACGGTAACTTCCTGGTGTCGTCCCAGCTACCGGACCAGGTCACTTCGTTCGAACCCACGTTCACGCAAGCGGGCGTTCCCTTGTTCACCACGGACTTGTTGAACCCGGGTGGCATCGGTTACGACGAGTACAACAACGTGCTTGCGATCCCGAACACATCAGGTTCCACGGTTCTTTTCCAAGAAGTGGATTGCAGTACTGGGCGATCGGACGGCTTGGCAACACCGGCAACCACGCTG
>JANNYL010000251.1:0-8732 GCA_031410075.1 Flavobacteriales bacterium | reverse complement strand
TGTCGATGCGCACATCGGCAATGCCTGTGGGTACGTTCACGTGAGCTGTGTAGTCGCGCTGTAGGTCGTCGTAACCGATCCAACGAGGCAGAACAGTGGCATCCGTCTTTTTGGTGTACCAGCCATTCGGGATATGGTAGTTGTAGCTCCTGCCGTCCTTGGCGGTAACCGTAAAGTCGAGTGGCATTTGCATGTCCCCTTCGCGCCGGAAGTTGATCTCCTGGCCTGCGTCCGCATTCCGTTTCTTCACATGGCCCACAGAATAGTCGATGCGCTTATCCGTCTCGATCCACTGATCGAAGAACCAATTGAGGTCCACATGGGTGAATTGGATGATGCTGTTGCGGAAGTCCTCCAGGGTCGGGTGCGCGATCTTCCACTGATCGAAGTAGTGCTTCATCGCCGATAGGAAAAGCTCGTCTCCCAATACGTATTGCAGGTTGTAGAGCATGACGGAAGTCTTCGCATAGACATGGCCATAGCCACCGTATCCCTGCTTTTCGTAGTATCCGAACTCATCGCTATGCGTGTTGATCGGTGGCACTTGGGCACGGACGGCATCACGCATGTAGCCACTGTACACTTCACTTTCCCTGGCAAGATCGGGTCGCTGGTAGTTGCGCTCGTAAGCGGTCTTCGGCGTGTCGGCGACCATCGTATCTCCATCAATGTCCTCTAGGCCGAAGGCAGTTAGGAATTGGGTGAAGCCCTCATCGAGCATGGCTCTGTATGTCTCGTTGTTGCCCACCATTCCGAAGAACCAATTGTGACCGATCTCATGCACAAAGAGTCCGCGATAATCGGGTTCGCGGTCGCCATCGAGCGTAAGCATCGGGTATTCCATGCCATCCTGGGCGTCGGCGACCACCATTTTCGGGTAGGCATACATGCCGAAGTTGGTGCTGTGCGAGCGGATGCACTTCACGCAGTAGTCAGCTGCGTTCTGCCATCCACTTGCATGCGGTTCCTCTGCCATGGCGATGCACTTGATGCCGTTCCATTCGGCCTCACCAATGCGATACGTTGGATCCGCGGTGAATGCGAAATCGTGTACGTTCTCGGCGTGGTACTTCCACACCTTGCGCACAGCTGGATCGTAAGGGGTCACCTCGCTCGGTTTTTCGCCCCACGGTTTGTTGGCGAAGTTCTTCAGGTCCAGCTTGGCCCGCAGTTCAGGCGGTAGCACATCTTGTTGGTTCTGTAGCCAGCCAGTGGCCTCAACAACCATGTTGTTCGGCATGTCGAGGTTAACATCATACGTGCCGAAGTCGCCATAGAACTCGCTGCCCAAATGCTGATAGGTATCCCAGCCATGTTGCTTGTCATACACACTGATGCGCGGATACCAGTGTGTTCCGTCGAAGTGTTTGTAGCCCCATGCATTGAAGAGCTTCATACGACGATAACTCCCACCCCAATGTGTGCGGAAGGTGTAGTCGAACGTTATCCTGCTATTTGGCGCGAGTGGTTGTGGAAGTCGCACGCGCATTACGGTGTTATCAACTTGGCGTTCGGTTTCCACATCTCCGACCTTCAGGCTGAGCACTTCGGTACCTCGATGGGTGGCTGTATCTCCTGCTTCACCATAGCCTTGTGCGATCTCAAGTTTTTCCAAATAGCTACCCGCTTCGTAGGCGTTCTGGTACAGGTGGAAGAAAACCTCGCGCAGCGTATCCGGTGAGTTGTTCCAATAGACAAGTGTTGCCGTGCCATCGGCAAAGTCTTTCTCCTCGTTCAGCCGCGCCGTGATGCGGTAATGCACATCCTGCTGCCAATAACCTTCATAGGGTGGGCGGTTCTTCCAATAGAACGGATTATCGGCGTTGCGGTATGTGGAAGGCGCGTGAAGCGGGTCGAAGCGTTGCGCGAAGGAGGGCAACAGCAAAGCCGGACAAAGAAGGAGAAGAAGTAGGATCCGCATGGTGGACGAGGGGCTGTGAAAGTACCCGATCCCCAAGACTTGGATCAGACAACTGGGGCCTTCACGCGCAACTGATCGGTATGTTCCCGTCGGGCACGTGAAATGCTCGTGTTCAGCTCGAAGCCGATAAGCAGCACGATCATATTGAAATAGAGCCAGAGCTGCACAGCCAGGATCGCGCCAAGCGATCCGTAAAGTGCGTTGTAGTTGGTGATATTCCCGAAGAAAAAGGCGAGCCCTTGTGAGAGAGCTACCGTGAGCGCAAGGGCCAGGATCGCCCCCGGAGTGATGAAGCGGAACCTCCGCGCGCCAGGATCACCCGCATTGTAGAGCAAACTGATGCTGCCGAGCATCAACAGTAGTGTGACCGTCCACTTGACCACGAAGAGTCCTACGTGTTCCATAGCACCGAACGCGTACCCCTTGGAGGCGATAAAGGCAACGGCCCAGTTGCTCAATGTAAGCAAGGCCATGGCTACAGCCATCAGCATGGTGAGCGTGAGGATAAGCCCCATGCTGATGAGCCGCTGCTTCACTGGACTGTGCCACAGGGTAACATGGTAACTGCTGCTGAACCCATTGAGTATGGCATCCATGCTGTTACTGGCCAAGTAGATCCCAACAAGGAAACTTCCGCTCAGCAGGGCGCTGTGTTTGCGAACGACCAGATCGTGCAACAGGCTTTCGATGAATTTGTACACTTCCGAAGGCAACATGTCCTGGAAAGAACCCATGAGCTTCTCCTGGAAATCCTCGACAGGGATGTACGGGATCAGCGTGAGCAGCAGGATGATGGTGGGAAAAAACGCGAGGAAGAGCTTGAAGGCGATGGCCGACGCGCGAGTGATCAGGTGGCCTTCGGAAAGTGCGAGAAAGAAGAACCTCGAAATGCGGAACAGATTGAATCCTTCGAAGCCCGGCAGAACTACACGTGATGCCCAAAAAATAAGCGAACGGTTCGCACGCGAGTACAGGATCTTCCGCCAGAACCGTTTGAGCATGTGATCAGATCATCGCTTTCAGGCTGAGGTCGATACTGCCTGCACTATGTGTTAGGGCTCCCACACTGATATAGTCAACACGACATTCGGCATACGCCCGCGCATTGGCCAAGGTGATACCGCCACTGGCCTCCGTTTCGCAAGCGCCATTGATCATTCGCACCGCTTTGTCCAGGTTATCGAACCCGAAGTTATCCAGCATGATGCGATGGATACCGGGTACTGAAAGTGCGATGGCCACTTCGCTGAGGTTGCGTGTTTCCACTTCTATGGGCAATTGCAGTCCAAGGTCAGCGAGATAGCGTTGGCATGAGCGCACCGCCTCAGGAATTCCGCCAGCGAAATCCGTGTGATTGTCCTTGATCATCACCATGTCATACAGCCCATACCGATGGCTTTGCCCACCACCGATACGCACAGCCCATTTTTCGATGGATCGCAACGTGGGGGTCGTTTTTCGTGTGTCCAGCACCTTGCAGCCCGTTCCATCCAACGCATCCACAAAGAGCCTTGTGAGCGTTGCGATACCGCTCATGCGTTGCATGAAATTGAGGATCGTGCGCTCGGCTGTCAGGATACTTCGCGCCGGGCCCGTGAGGGTGAAAGCCACGTCACCAACCTTCACGACAGCACCATCTTGCAGAAGCACGCGGACCCGGAGAGCTGGATCGAAAAAGGCACAAATGGCTTCCGCCAACTCCACACCGGCCAGAACTCCGTTCTGTTTCACCAGCAGGCGCGCGGCCCCGCGTGCGGCAGCTGGAATGGTTGAAAGTGTTGTATGATCGCCTTCCCCGATATCCTCGGCCAACGCGCGGCGTATCAGATCTTCGGTTCCAGCGGGCAGCACGACCTATTTGGTTGCGTTCTCGATCCGAAGTTGCTTCACGAGAACGGCGTCACCTGTTTTTTTCAGGAAGAACGTAACGCGAAAAACGCCCGATGTCGTGGTAAGCTGACCAATGCAATAGCGATCCCCCAATTTACTGGTGCCCTCATGTTCAATGCGCAAACCCTGAGGTTCGTGCTCCGTGAAGAACTTGCGCAGGATACCGGTCGCTTGGGCTTTGCTGTAATAGTCGCTGGTGGCGAGAACGGTGAGGTCCACGTTGGGTACGAGCTTTTCACCCAAGGCGTTCACATCACCGGCACCAATGGCGGCAGACACCAGATCTTTCACATCGGATTGACCTGAAGCCGACAGAAAGGAGAGGGAAAGCAGGAAGGAAAGGAGCAAAGTTTTCATCGCGTTGTTGGAACGTGAGCGAATTTCGCAAACACCGGGCCACAGCTAGTGGGTGAGAAGTCCATACTTGTTAACAGGATCAACGATGAGAATTCGGATAGTAATGGTAGGCAGGACGGAACGGGGCTTTGTGGCCGAGGGCACAGCTCATTATCTGGAACGGCTCACGCATTGGGCCAAGGTGGAGGAGGTAGTTCTGCCCAAGTCTGTCCGTGCCACAGCCGAAGAGCAGCGCAACGAGGAGGAAAAGACACTGTTGAAGGCCATTCCGAGCGGCGGCAGGGTGGTCGTATTGGATGAAAAAGGGGCAGCAGTATCCAGTTCGGAATTCTCGAGGAAGTTAGGTGCTTGGCGCGATCAAGGAGTGCGCGATACCACTTTTGTGATCGGAGGTGCTTACGGAATGACCGAAGCGGTTCGGAAGCGCGCGGATCTCGTCCTATCCTTGTCGCCCATGACATTTCCCCACCAACTGGTGCGTTTGCTTTTTGCCGAGCAATTATACAGAGCCTATTCGCTTTTGCATGGAACCGGCTACCACCACTGAGAGAGGCAAATGTTCAATAAGCCAAAGGTGACCTAGAAGGAACCGAGATGTTGCAGTACGGTGCGAAGTTGGAGATCCACTACTGGGAGTACTTGGTGCTCCTCCTGTATGTGGTCTTGCTCTTCCTGTTCTTTTCAAGGCGGAAGCGACTCAAAGTGAAGTCTCAACCGGAATACAAATACTTCGTTCTTGGCATGTTCGCGAAGGTTTTTGGAGGCTTCACCTTCGCACTTCTTTATTTCTATTGGTTCCCAGGTGGAGATACGCTCTCCTATTTCTTCTCGTCCGTCCCAATGGTCAAGCTCCTGCAGTCGGATCCGGTCGCCTTCTTCCATGTGTTGTTCGGAGAGAACACGATCGAGTCCCGGAACGTCTTCACCGAAGAAACCGGGAGGCCGTTCATGTACATCTACCTGGATGATCGGCAGTTCATGGTAGTTCGACTGGCGACCTTTTTCACGCTTATCGGATTCAATAGTTTTCTCATAACCACGGTGATCTTTTCCACCTTCACGTTCTTCGGGATCTGGCGTTTTTACCAGACGATCTACAGATACTTTCCGCGATTGCACAAGGAGCTTGCGATCGCAGTGCTGCTTATGCCGAACGTATTGGTATGGGGGTCTTCCATTATCAAGGATAGCATTACGTTCTCCGCGTTCTGTTTTGTGATCCACGCGGTGGATAATCTATGGTTCCGTAAAATAGACCAGGTGCGATCGGTAGTGATCCTTATTGTGGGCTCCTTATTGATGATCTGGATCAAATCGTACATTTTCATGTGCTTGTTGCCCGTCATGGTTGTTTGGATCTCCTACGCGCGCATCAGTCGGATAAAGAACGCTGCCATCAAGATCATTGTTTTGCCTGTTGTGTTCGTCATAGTTGTGTCCGGGGTTCTAGCCGTGCTCAGCATATTCGGGGATCAGTTCGGTAGTTTCTCTCTCGACAATGCACTTGCGAACATCATCAGTGTCCAACGTGATCTTGCGAACAATCCAGAGTATGGCACGAACTCGTTCAATGTTGGCACGATGGAGCCCACCTGGGCCAGCGTTCTTTCAAAGGCTCCTATTGCATTGCCGGCTGCTCTTTTCAGGCCGTTCGTAACCGAGTGTACCAACTTTGTGATGTTGCTTTCCGGCTTCGAGAACCTGCTTGTGCTTGGCCTCTTTGTTCGGGTTCTGTTCAAATCCCGATTGGTGTTCTTCGGGTCGGCATTGATCGGCAATCCACTTGTTCTTGTTTGCTTTTCCTTTACCATTTTGTACGGGTTCGTAACAGGGATCACAACCCCCAATTTCGGGGCGCTTGTCCGGTTCAAGATCCCCCTCGAACCATTGTTCGTGAGCGGAATGTTCATCGTTCTGTTCTTGTTGAAGGAACGCAAGCGATTAAGAGGCCGAGGAGAGACGTTCAGGTTCGAGAACTATCGAGATGGTGATCCGTATGTAACGCGGGGTAAAAACGGTATGCCTGCACCCGGGTATAAGCTCCAATGAAGCGCACGCTGCTCTTCTTGGATTACTGGAGTCTGCATGAACCCCTTACACAAGCCACAGTGCTGCCAACCCTGCGCATGGTGTTGGAGGAAGAACTAGCTGAGAGAGTTTTGCTGGTGACTGTTGAGCGAGGTCCAAAGGCGGTTAACAGAGCTTCTGCCTTGGGGCCTGGATTGGAGCATGTGCCTTTGATCGCGCATGATCTTGGCCTGAAGCCGCTGGCCCGTGCCCTGGATCTGCTCAAAATAGTGCCGCGGGTTTCGTCCATCGCCCGCGAACAGGATGCGCGTTTTCTCATAGCACGTGGTGTGGTCGCAGGTGGCTTCGCACATTTCGTTCATCGGCGCACCGGGATCCCTTATGCCGTTGATTATTTTGAACCCCACAACGACTATATGACGGATGTGGGCGAATGGACCAAAGGAGGCCTATTGGATCGTGGGCTTTCTTCGTTGATCCGCTCCCAACAGCGAACGGCGCAATATTGTGTATGCGTGACCAAGAATTACCGGGAAAGACTTGTTGCTATGGGAGCGAACAAGGAAAGACTGCTCGTGGCGCCTTGCCCGGTTGACGAGCGGAAGATGCATTTCGATCCGGAACAACGCGCCCAAATACGTGCGGAGTTAGGTTGGAGCGATGGGGTGATCGCGGTTTACGCAGGCAAGTTTGGCGGACTCTATCATCGCGAGCATGCGTTCCGAGCATTTGCAGAAGCTCAGCGTATCGTAGGTGACGGTTTTGGTCTGATCCTGCTCACCCCGCATCCAGAAGATGAAGTGCGTACAGGGTTGCGCAGCGCAGGTTATGTCGGTGACCGTGTCTTGGTGAAGTACGCTGAACACCATGAAGTGCCGGCCTATCTATCCGCATCGGATATTGCTTTCGCACCCTATCGTGGCACGTTCAGCAGCGCGTGCATAAGCCCGATGAAGATCGGCGAGTATTGGGCGAATGGCCTGCCCGTGCTGCTTACACGAGGAGTAGGTGATGACAGTGCCATCATCGAGCAGGACCCATATGCTGGCGCGGTGTTCGATCCCGAGGGAAGTGATCTGCCAAGCGCGATGCTAAGTGTGTTGCGAACCATTGCCCAAAAAGACCAGCGCAGCCGCACGTCGCATTTGGCAACGAAGTATCGGAGCATGGATCGGACACGTGAAGCTTATCGGACGATCCTTGGCAACGTGTGGGTGCGTCGCTGAACTAGCGGAACAAAGCGGCGATCGAACGTAGCGGCTGCCCGGCGTGGAAGTAGGCGCCACACATCATACGTCGCACGATCCTGCTTGCCCTTCGCAATTGATCAGGGGGCACTTGATCCGGTCTTTCACGCATCCAACGAAGGACCTCGTGATAGCAATGCTCCAACCGTTCCAACGCGATCATTGAACTCTGTCCGGTCACGCGATAGAGCAGAACGGGTTCCGTGGTGTAGCCGTATTGCCGGCCCCGTGCGACCTCTAGATAGAACATCAGGTCCTCGGCATGTGTGAGGTCTTCACGAAAGCGAACAGCGCCTATGGCTTCACGCCGGATCAGCCACGTGTTCCCGAAAAAGCAGCGCCTGTCGAAAGCAAGAAGCAGCGGGAACGGATCACCTGTGAAGGACGGCTCATAGCGACGCTCAGTAGGACTTAGCGAAGCGTCACAATACACGACCGCACCGTCAACGAACGAGAGTGAAGGGTTGTTTTTGAACACATCCAAGCGATGCTCAATACTGCGAATTGGCAGGTGGTCATCGGCATCCAAAAAACAGAAGAAGTCCCCATCGGCCCTGGCCAATGCTGTGTTCCGTGCGTGGCTTACACCATGTTGGGTTTGATGGATGACGGTCGATCGCGGGTCACGTATCGCATCCAGCACTTGAGCCGTTCCATCCGTACTACCGTCGTTCACAACGATCACTTGCACGTTCGCATGGCTTTGATGCAATGCGGAAGCGATCGCATCAGCCACAAAGCTTTCAGCATTGTGTGCCGGTATGATTATGGAGACTAGCGAGGAAGACATTGTGCAGCCTGAAAGACTATTTACAGATGACCTCCGAAGCGGTTACGACCGTGTTCCTTTTATGAGCGACTCGACCTGATCGAGCAAATGACCGATCGTTCGTTTACTCGCGAATGCGACCCGTTCAATGCGCTTCTGGGATGTGTTCAACTCAGTGAACCTGGCCACGGCATCGTTGAAAATGCCGGGGAAGCTTTTGGGATCCGGGGCCATCAATAAAAGGTCCTGATGCGGCTCGTATTCCAAGGTCCACGTGCCAACGATCAAGTTTCCCGTGCTCAGGTATTCCAGCACTTTGTGGGGATTGGCCCGTTCCAACATCCTGCGGTCCGTGTTGAAACAGAAGGTGAGAATATCCGCAGCGCGCACCAGTGGGATCAGCTCATCCTTCGTCTTCAAACCGGTAAAAACCACATTGGGGGATCGTTTCAATCGCTGGAAGGCTTCATTTGGAAAGTCGTGGTCCACAATGCCGATGAACTGGAAGGCCAGGGTCGGG
>JANNYL010000250.1:0-3959 GCA_031410075.1 Flavobacteriales bacterium | reverse complement strand
ACCTGCACCTTTTGTCCGCGCTCACTCACTGCGTTCAACTTGTCAAAAATGTTGAAAAAGTGTTTGCTGCTACTTGTATCGAGATAGTCCATTTTCATGTTCACCACGGTCTCTTTGTTGGGCTGCCGCAGGTATTCATCGAGCCAACGATAAACACGACCGTAGAAATCCTCGCTGTTCGCGGGTAGGGAACGGCCGATGAACTCGATCATGCCGTGCTCCAGATCCAGATCGATCTGCGGACTGGTCTCGGTGCGATCGATGTGCAGATGCTTGGTGGCCATGACAGTAGGATTGGGAGCGCCAAACTATCGGCGTGGTCCGCGGAAGGAACCTCGCCCACCGTTGGGATGTGAACAAACGCTCGTGTACGACGAAGGCCCTGCTCTCGCAAGGCCCCCGCCATTCGACCCACCCAACTGAGATCTGTCAATGGCTCTTGTACTCCACCAGGATCTGTTGATCGCTGGGCAGCAAGAGTTCAGTATCGTTCAAGCGGCGCACCCAATAGAGGTATTTGCCGGTACCGTTGCACGCGAAGGCGGTCATGCTTTCGTCGGCATCCAATGCTTTGATCGGAAAAGTGCGCCAGCGACCGTTGCTTTCCTGCATCGCGACTTTCAGCTCAACGGTCTCTTTGCACACGTTCTTCAGTGTGATCTGGTAAACACCGCTGTAATCGCGCTTGAAGCCTTCCTTGTACGCCTCGCATTTCGCACAAGGCTCGCCCCATGTGCTTTTCTCTTTGGCCACACAATCAGCGTAGCTCTGGTCTTGGGCGAAGGCGTTCGTAGCGAGCACGATTACGGCGACAAGGGTTGTAGTTCTGATCATTTGCAACGGTTGTTCTGGAGAATGATGGCGGCTTCGGCGTTTCCCATTTTCTTACTGCTTTTCCAATCGGCGCAGGCGCTCTTGATATCGCCCAGGGATTTCTTCGTCCAGCCTCGATTGTTGAAGGCTTCTTCGTTCTTTGGATCCAACCCCAGGACGGTATCGAAGTCATTCATCGCGAGATCGTACTTGCCCAATTTGTTATACGCGCTGCCTCGACTGGTGTATGCCCATAGATGATCGGGTTTGCGTTGAATGACCGAGGTGAGATCGGCAATTGCGGCTTCGTAGTTCTTTTTGATGCTGTAACAGAAGCCACGCTGCAAGTAGGCGTTGAGATGTTCACTATCCTCCGAGATCACCTCGGAGAAAAGTTTGATCGCCTTGTCGTAGTCCTCTTTCCTGTACGCACGGTCACCCTCTTGAAAGGTCTTTTCTATGGCCTTGTCCGGGGCGGCCTGTGCAAAGTCTTGCGCATATCCGGAATAGGCCACGGCGGAGTATAAAAGAAGCAGGCTTGTTCGTGAGTAGAGGATCATGCTCTTTGAATGCTTCACTTCGTACGCTTGTCTTTTTTCTTTGTTCCAGTGTCGCTGGTTCGTTGTTCGGCTTGCACATCGTTCACCAAGGCGGTCAACAGCTCGATCGCCTTCGCACCGTTGGGATCACCGGCAGGTGTTGGTAGGTTGATCCGACCCGTTTGGCTGATCACACCGCTCTTACGGATCTCCTTGTCGATACACTTGGCGTGATCACCATTGCACTGGAGCATCACGGTATTCTCTTCAGCGTTGTGCGAACACGTGGATGGCGCAAGGAATTCGATGTACACCTGGTCCACACGGTAAGCCTCGCCATTGTTCGTGTATTCGGTGATCAGCCTGTCATCACGTTCAAGAGTGAATGTGGCAATGCTGCTGAAGTGGGCGTTCAACGCCTGTAGATCGGCTTCCACGCCCTGCGCTATAACACTTGGAATGCGCAAAGCGAGGAAGATGAAAAGGAGCGTTCGCATTTCTTTCCGTTTCAGGGTATTCGATGAAGATCCCGAAGTGATCACTTGGTGCTGTTGGATCGCGTGTTCGTTTCCGCCAATCGCATCAATCCTTCATTCTGTTTGGTCTCTACGAAACCGGCCAGGAGCTGACGAGCTTTTTCGCCCGTTGGGTCATTGCTTGGCAAGGGAAGGCTCATTTGGCTTACAGAGCTCGAAGCACTCGGCTTGCGCATTTCCGTTTCAATGCATTTGGAACGGGGGTCCTGGCATTGCAGGACCAGGCTCTTCTGCTCCGCATTGTAAGCGCAGGTGCTGGCATCGAGGAAATCGACGTAGGCCATATCCGTGCGGTATGTGCTACCCCCTTGGATATAGTCCGCCACCAAACGCTGTTGCTTGTCTATCCGGAACTTCACCGCACCATTGAAATGCGCATTGAGCGCAACCAGTTCAGCGGTTGCTGAAGTCTCGAGCGCATAAGCGGTGGGTGGCGTTGCTGAGGCATCCTGAGCGATGGTTGGCGTTGCTGCAAGAAGCAAGAAGGGAAGAATGATGCGTTTCATGGGTTGTTTGCCGTAGCCCGGCGAAGGCATGAGTTTGTGGAACTTTCGGATGGTTGCTACGTAATGAGGGAACATTTAGTTCGAAACACATGGAAAACAAGAACCGCTCAGTGGCAGTGCGAACGTTGATCATGGCTGGTGCCCTCGTAATGGGTATCGTAGTGGCGATGGCCGCTAAAGGCCTGATCCAGACGCTCGCCTGACCGATGGGCTTTCCGAACACTCTTCGAGCTTGCGCGATCGTCGGCACGTTGGTACTTACCAGCGCTGCCGGCGTTCTCGCGCAGACCTTCCAGATCAACGGACGTGTGAAGGTGGACGGCGGTGCTTTGGAGGGAACAAAAGTGGTGGTGTACAAGAACGGAGAGAAGCAACGAACCGTGAACAGCGGCCTTACCAAGTTCTCCTTGGATCTGGACCTGAATGCTGACTACATCCTTTCATTCGAGAAAGAGGGGTTTGTTTCCAAGAAATTATCATTTGATACACACGCGCCTGCAGAAGCGATCGCGAACGGATTCACCCCTTTCGAATTCGCGGTGAACATCTTCAAACAGTACGACGATGTGAATTCCGTGGTATTCAACCAACCTGTCGGCATGATCCGATTCAGCTCGGAGGCTGACGATTTCGACTACGACACCGACTACACCAAGAGTATACAAAGCGAATTGGAGAAGGCCATAGAGGAGGTCACCAAGAAACAGGCGGAAGAGAAAGAGAAGGATGCCATGGCCGCCAAACAGGAAGAGGACGAAGCGAAAGCACGTGCGAAAGCAGAAGCGCTACAAGCCAAGGTCGATGCGGAATCTGCAAAGCTGAAGGTTAAACAAGACAAAGAGGCTGCAGAAACCGCCAAGCGCGAGCAAACGCGCCTTGATGCCGAGGCCAAAAAAGCAGAACAAGAACGATTGGCCGCGGTAGAGAAGAAACCGAAAGAACAACCCGCTCCGAAACCGGAGCCGAAACCCAAACCTGAACCAAAGAAGAAAGAGGAACCACCCCCGGTGCAACCACCAGTGTTGGCCAAGGTGAAGGCTCCAAAACCACCGCCTGAGCCGCCTCCTGCAAAATTCAATGCTCTCATCACCAAGCCTCATGAGGGCTCCGAAGCACGTCGTTCCAACGGAGCGAACGAAATGGTGGAAGCTTCACCGGTTCAGCGCGCAAAAGAGAACGGATCAAGTGAAGCGAAACCCGCTTTGCCTGAAAAGACAATTGAGGTGGCACGGCATGAAGAGCTCATCGTGGAGCCTAATTCGGTTACAACCAGGATCGACCTGGACAACGGCAAGGCCAAGACGGAGTATCGCAAGATCGTTCACAAATACGGGAGCGTTTTCTACTTCAAGGACGGGCAGAGCTGCACCAAGCTCACCTATGAGAACGAGGCATTGGCCGAAACGAGGTAAGGCTTTACCAGGCGTATTGCAGATCGATCGCAAGCGCCCGACCTCGCGCACGATCGCTCAATAACCCGATCAGGTTTGGCGCAAGCAGACCAACCAACAAGTTCTTGCCCACCAGCCGCTGGTAGCCTACACCGGTTCGCCACCCGCCAAAAC
>JANNYL010000249.1:0-3801 GCA_031410075.1 Flavobacteriales bacterium | reverse complement strand
GTTTGTGTGGTGGTGTCTTGCATGTGGAAAGGGTCCTGAAAAGAAAGTCCCAAATGTAGCGGACAGGGGCTCGCGATGGAACTGCAATTGTTTCCGTGTCATGCATCACCTTCGCCCATCATGAAGGTCATCGGCGTAATGAGCGGTAGTTCCTTGGACGGGATCGATGTGGCCTGTTGTTCCTTCGACCTGAGGGACGGGCGATGGGCATTCACCATAGAACGCGCCCGGACGGTGGATTACGACAACGAAACCCGTGAAAGACTTCTGCATGCCACTGAGGCGAGCGCCTTGGAATTAGCCCGATCGCATCACCGGATCGGTGAATTGATCGGCTCCGCTTGTGCTGAAGTTCTGAAAGAACATCCTGCAGACCTGATCGCGTCGCACGGGCACACCGTCTTTCATCAGCCAGGAGAAGGTTTCACGACACAGATCGGTTGCGGTGCCACGATCGCTGTTCGCACGGGCTTGCCAACCATCTGCGACTTCCGCACAAAAGATCTGGCCCTAGGTGGGCAAGGCGCACCACTGGTCCCGCTGGGTGAACGAATGCTTTTTCCGGAACATGACTGCTTTTTGAATCTTGGCGGGATCAGCAACATCTCCTTGCATCGAGAAGCCATGACCATCGGATATGACATCGGCCCATGCAATCAGGCACTGAACCGATTGGCAGAGGAAGCGGGCCAGCCTTTTGATCGCGACGGATCAATGGCGAAAAACGGCCGCATTGTTCCGGATCTCCTGGCCAAGCTCAACGAACTTCTCTTTTACGCGCAAATACCACCCCGTTCATTGGGTCGTGAATGGTTTGATGAGCATATGGCCCCATTGATCGATGATCCACGGATCCCACTGTCCGACAGGTTGAGGACCATGACTACACATGCAGCCACCATGGCGGCTCGCGAACTGAACGCTCAGGGCCCAACTTCTGTGATGATCACTGGCGGAGGAGCACACAATGGCTTCTTGGTCGAACTGATCCGTTCGATGACAACAACAAGGGTCGAGGTCCCGGAAAACACATTGATCAACTTCAAAGAAGCCCTGATCTTCGCATTCCTCGGGCTTTTGCGCTATCGGGGCGAAGTGAACACACTCGCCAGTGTTACAGGTGCAAGTCACGACAGCGTTGGCGGTGCTGTGTATCTGCCCAATTAACAGGGTAAGCATGAAAACCCAATGATGCTGGGACAAGCCGCCGGAAGTGAGCGGCTACTTTTGACCACCTGCAATAAAACCGGATGAGAGAGGCACTGAAGAAGTTCGAAGACAAGACTCCCGAGATCGTATTCGAATGGACCGATCAACCAACTGGCGCGAAAGGCTGGCTGGTGATCAACAGTCTGCGTGGTGGAGCTGCTGGTGGTGGAACGCGGATGCGGAAGGGGCTTGATCGACGCGAGGTGGAGAGCTTGGCCAAAACCATGGAAGTGAAATTCACGGTGAGTGGGCCTGCTATCGGTGGTGCGAAAAGCGGGATCGACTTCGACCCGGCAGACCCCCGCAAGCACGAGGTGCTCGATCGCTGGTTCAAGGTGGCGATCCCTATCCTGAAAACATACTATGGCACCGGCGGAGATCTGAACGTGGACGAGCTTCACGAGGTGATCCCGATCACAGAGCAGTACGGACTATGGCACCCGCAGGAAGGCGTTGTGAAAGGCCATTTGGGAGCTAGTCAAGGAGCGAGCGTTCGCATTGTGGGCCAACTTAGAACAGGGGTTTCGAAGCTCGTGGAAGACGCTCAATACACGCCGCTTATTGGTCGCTATGCCGTTGCGGATATGATCACTGGCTGGGGGGTAGCGGAAAGCGTACGCCACTTTTACCGGATATATGGCGGCAAGGTGAAGGGCAAACGCGTGATCGTGCAAGGCTGGGGAAATGTAGCCGCTGCTGCTGCGTATTACTTGGCTCGCGAAGGTGCCAGTATCGTGGGAATTATCGATCGTGTAGGCGGCCTGATGAAGTCTGAGGGCTTGACCCTTGATGAGGTCAAAAATCTCTTCCTTATGAAAAGCGGCAACACGCTCAAGTCATCGGAGATCCTTCCGTTCACCGAGGTGGATGAGAAAATATGGGATATGGGTGCTCACGTGTTTCTTCCTTGCGCGGCCTCCCGACTTGTCACCAAAGACCAGATCGATCGACTTTGCATAGGCGGCTTGGAAACCATCGCGAGTGGCGCGAACGTACCCTTCGCGGATCCGGAGATCTTCTACGGGCCCATCGCTGAATATGCTGATGATCGCGTAAGCGTGATCCCGGATTTTATCGCGAATTGCGGCATGGCGCGTGTGTTCGCGTATTGCATGCAGGATGGCGCCGCACTCACCGACCAAGCCCTCTTTGGTGATGTGAGCGACACCATGGCCAAAGCCTTGGACCGCACATTTGCCCGCAACACCAAGCGAACACAACTCACCCGCACCGCCTTCGAGATCGCCCTCGAGCAATTGACCTGAAATTTTTGGGGCACTTGCTCCGTTCCATAGAAACAGCCCAACCGATGCATTTCCCACTTCTCGCCCAGATCACCAGTACCGAACTGCTAAGAGATTCACTGGCCATGGCCTCAAAGGCAGCCGCGGCGCCGGTGGCAGACCATCTCACCGTTTGGGAACTCGTCAGTCTTGGTTCTTGGTTCATCATGGGCCCACTGGCGCTCATGAGCCTTGCAACCGTTTACATCTTGATCGAACGTATGCTCGCACTTGGCAAGGCCAGCCGGGAAGACAAGGACTTTATGAGCAAGATCCGCGATTACGTGCACGAAGGGAAAGTGGACAGCGCGAAGAACCTTTGCGCACAAAGCGCATCACCGAGCGCACGCATGGTAGAAAAGGGATTGCAGCGCATGGGCAAACCAGCCAAGGAGATCGAAAGCGCCATGGAGAGCGCGGGCCGCATCGAACTCACGAGCTTGGAAAAAGGGACATCGCTGTTGAAATTGATCGCGCGTTTGGCCCCCATGTTCGGGTTCATCGGTACCATCATCGGCGTGATCAAGATCTTCTACGACATCTCGCTCACCGACAACATCAGTATTGCGGTGATCAGCACTGGTCTTTACCAGAAGATGGTGACCAGCGCCAGTGGGCTCATCGTTGGCATCCTGGCCTTTGCGGCATTTCACATGGTCTCGAGCATGATCGAAAAAGTGACGGACAAAATGGAACGTTCCAGCTTGGCTTTCATGGACCTGATGCAGGAACCCACCAAATAACCTTCGGCCATGAACCTGCGCCGCAAACACAAGGAAGAGGCCGAGGTGAGCACGGAGTCGTTGAACGACATCATGTTCTTCCTGCTGCTGTTCTTCTTGATCATCAGCACGCTCGCCAACCCGAACGTGATCAAGTTGATGCTACCCAAGAGCGCGAATAACGAGCAACTCGCGAAGCAGCAGGTCAATTTGGGTGTCACCAAGGACAAGCAATACTCGATCAACAAGAAACCGGTTCCGTTCGATCAACTCGAAGCGGCGATCCTCGCCGAGATCAGCGGATTGGACCAGCCAACGATCGTGCTGAACTTCGACCGGGAGCTGAGTGTACAGGACCTCGTGGATGTGATGCAGATCGGCACCAAGATCAAAGTGAAAATGGTACTGGCCACCCAGAAGCAGAGCTGAACAATGACCGCAGCGATCGACAACGACCAAGTGCAACGGCGAGGCCTCGCTCTGGGCGTTTCCATCACAGCGCACGTCTTGTTGCTCCTGTTCTTCATTTGGTACAAGATCATTACACCCATACCTCCGTTCCCGGAAAAAGAAGGCGGTGGTTCAGG
>JANNYL010000248.1:0-1790 GCA_031410075.1 Flavobacteriales bacterium | reverse complement strand
GGTTTTGCACAAGCAGCACGGGGCGTGGGGCATGTGGCGTGTGCTGCGTCCGTCAGCACTCGCCACTCGCCACTCGTTACTTCAGATGCGCACGTTTCTTCTGTAACGGTGCAGGGAATTGCGAACGCCGAAAGAACGCCAGGGCTACTTGAGCTTCGCAGCGAAAGTGTGCAAGAGATCGTGGGTCGCATTCCTCATTGGATCATTCGATATGGCATTACGGTTCTCTTCGGGTTGATCCTGCTGTTGCTTTTCCTTGCTTGGCTGATCCGCTACCCCGATGTGATCAATGCCACGGGCGTGCTCACGAGCGAAGACCCACCCCGCAGTGTGGTGGCGCACAGCGATGGAAAACTGGTGCGGTTGAATGCTGCGGAAGGCGACACCTTGGCAGCCAATGCGTCGTTAGCCGTGATCGAAAGCACCGCTGATCCTGTGGCCATGGATAGTTTGCGTGGGTTGCTTGCGGCCTTGGCAACAGCGCTGCACAGCGACACTGCATCGTTCCCTCACGTTGATGATCTGAAAATCGGAGAAGGCCGTCCGCTGCTGGCTGACTTGCACAGCGCTACAGAAGAGTTGCGCGTGTGGAGGACCGAGACGTACCGCACAGAACGGAATGCTGGGCTACGGACCAAGATCGAGTTGTTCCGCAAAATGATCCGCGCTTCGGAAGAACAACTGGCGTGGGCTATGCGCAAGCAACGCAACTATGCCACCGAAGCGAAGATCGATACCGCACTCGCGGGCAGCGGCGTTATCGCAGCGACCGAGTTCCGGAAGAAACAGAACGACTACATCGATCAGCAAATGAACATGAGCGGTATGGAACGGTCGTTACAACAGAACCGAATTACGCTGATCGAAATGCAAGCGCAACTGAACGAGTTGTACCATGCCGATATAGCCAAGCAACGCGACTTGCAAGACCGTTGCAATGAAACGTTGGAGTTGCTCAAGAATTTTCTGGGCACGTGGCAACTCGATCATGATCTGCTCGCACCCGTGGCAGGCCAAGTGCATTTTGCGGGTAGGCTAACGCAGAACCAACCGATCCGAAGCGGTGACGTTTTGTTCTACGTGGCGCCGCTAACCGAGCACTACCTCGTGGAAGCATTCGTTGCGGGCGAGGGCGCAGGAAAAGTTCACGTTGGCCAAGTCGCGTATGTGCGGCTCAATAGTTTTCCGGCGAACGAATTCGGGCAACTCATTGGCCGTGTGCGCTCCATCGCCACCATGGCGAACATAGCTGCCACAACTAGAGGCACTGATGGTTACAGGGTAGTGATAGACCTTCCCCAAGGGCTGATCAGTTCATTCCACCGAAAGCTGGCCTACAGCCCAGAAATGAAGTGTCAGGTTGAAGTGGTTGCCAAGGAACGCTCGGTGCTTGGGCGGATCTTCGATCGATTGCGCGGGTCGGTGAAATAGTGTCGACTTCAGTCGCATGAATACGAATGACAACTAACACTCCGCAGCCCTCAGCGCTAGCTCTGCGCCTCTGCGATCAAAACAATTCCTTTACCTCCACGAAATCAAATTCGAGGTTGAAGAAGCTCTGAAAATCTTTACCGGTTTCAGCCATTTCCTCGTCGCCGGTCTCGTAGTGCCAGTTCACCTGGACCTTCTGGCCGCGTTCGCACACGGCGTTCAGCTTGTCGAAGATGTTGAAGAAGTGCTTGCTGCTGCTCGTGTCGAGGTAGTCCATCTTCATGTTCACCACCGTCTCCGGGCGCGGCTGTTTGATGTACTCCTCCAGCCAGCGGTACACCCGGCCATAGAACTGTTCG
>JANNYL010000247.1:0-22257 GCA_031410075.1 Flavobacteriales bacterium | reverse complement strand
CCCCCCCCCCCCCCCCCCCCCCCCCCCCCATGGGGTAATGCGACTATCGGGTCTTGAAGTTCAGTCTACGGTTGTACCCCAGTTGCAACTGGAAAAAGTGGTTCTGTGGCTTGTCCGCATCACCGGTCCACTTTGCACGGAAGAACCATTTGTCGTACCGGTTGGGTTTGAACCAGCCATCGATACCGGCGAAGGCGATGGACGGGAAACGATCGTAGCGGTAGAGGTCGGTTTCGCAGGCCGACTTGTCGCCGAGCAGAACATAGTGCATTACGCCGCCATACAGGTCACAGCCGAAGCGGCCATCGGGCTTGATCTTCCAGCGCAATTCTGCGCCGTAAGTGAAGGAGTTCATAGACCCCAGGTCGTTGAAAGTACGCGTGGTACCCTGGCGAATGACCTTCGTGGAGTCCAGCACGGCTTCCCCCGTTGCGGTATCGATGGAGGCGCTGTACACATAGCCTGAATCCACTGATGCGATCAACGTAGAATCACTGATGCGCGTTGAATGGAAGCCGCAAATGGCGTTCAATTCGAATTGGCTGTCCCAATGGTGCGCCGTGAGGTCGCCGATGTTCAGTCGCAGGTCGAAATCGTAGGAGGCCTTGTTCAGTTGCTCCATCGCCTTCACGGTGCGTGGCCCGTTGGCCGAACCGGCCAAGCGGTCGCCCAGATACATACTGCGTTCTTCTTCTTCCATCAACTGGATCCGTAGGGATGGCTCTACATACTTTATCCCATTGAATCGGTATGCTCGTGGCGCCAGCAAGAGCAACCTGCGGCTCATCTCCGTCTGCACCAATCCGTTCGGTTTGCCCTTGGCAAGGCCTATAGGGTCGTGGAAGACCTTGAATTCGAAGAGTTGACGCGTGTCTTCTCTGCGTAGCTGAGCACAGGCCTTGTCCCCGGCATTGGGTGTCTCGTCCGAAAAGGTGTAGGTGACCACGGTATCGCCTGGCGCGGTGTTCCCGGTGTTCAGCATGAACTCCGGCAGATTGCTGATCAAGTTGCTCAGCGCCATCACATAATCCATTCCTGGGGGCACATCGATAGGATCTCTGGGCAGAATACTGTACAACGGAATCCGGTCGAGCCGCTCCCTGAATTCATCCAGGCTGTGGGCGTAGGGTATCGGGCTCTCGGCATTGGAGAACCTGACCTCGGTGTTCGTTCCTTCAATATGCCCGTGTACATCCACAGAGTGGATCGAACCGCTCTCGAACTTGAACTGTGCGCGATCCACCAAGAACGTCTCCTTATCAGCACTCTGGATGCTTCTGGTGTACATCCATTTGACCGACTTCGCATAGCGGGGTCTGTTCGTGAACGTCATCGACCGATAGGTGTCCATGGGTATCATGGCTTCGATGGTAACTTCCTTAATGGTACCATGCTTGTACTTGTACTTAAAGTCCCGTATTCGGAACCTCAGTAGCATGCCTTCGTGTGTATTATTGATTGACCGTATTTCCGTCTGCCAACCCTTTATCTTGGTCGTGTCAGGTTTCTCCTTTTTTGCTTCCTCGCGCACCGCTTTCCAGAGCGAATCGATCATGTGCACACCGGTCTTCTTATCTGGTGGGAGTATGACCAAGCCATCCGGGAGCCAAGGATTCTTTTCCACTTGCATCCGCACCCATACATCGAGTGCTGAGCGTTGTTCGCGGATGGGGACACGGCGATGGATGCACAAGGTGTTGGAGACGGGAGTTGGATCCGGTACCATTACTGTGATGCTGGTCCAGAAATAGGAGCTGATGAACTCGCTTACGGCGGCATCGCGGGTAGGCGCTGGGCAACTGGTACCTGTTGGGACCAGTGCTTCCAAATGGTATTTCATCAAACTCTTGAACATGCCTTCATTCTCCTTCACCCGGCCGGGGAGATCGAAGGACCGGAGGACCGTCTTCAGTTTCTCGGTCAGCTTTTTGCGTAGACCGGCGATGTAATCACGGCAGCCTGTGGTGTCCGCGCCCGCGCAGGTGTCGGCCAAGTCTTTGTAAGTGAACTTCAGTTCGCCTGCTTCAAACGTGTAGCGCTTTTCTATCGCGATCGAGTCAGCATCGGATGTGGTCGTATCGTTGTGTATCGCAGCGTCTTTGACGAAGCGTTCCATGGTAAGCGTATCCAGCATGGCTCGGATACTCTTCTGAAGCGCCCCGCTCGCAGGGTCCAACAAGCCCAGCTCCACATGCGTGCCGAGCCCGTTGGGAACGGTGCGAGCGAACACCATGTTGCCACAGATCTCCTTTACCGCATCCGGCGCGTCGGTTTGGGCAGTAGCACAGAAATGAGCAAAGCAGCAGAGGCCTAAAAGAAGTGTGCGTGCTTGGTGGATCGGGTGTTCCATGGTTCAGGTGTTGCGTAATTCCGACAGGGTGGTGGAATGCGTGCTGTAACGGGTCAACTATCCGACTTCTTCAGGTGTGGATGAAGCAGCCGGCTTGACCGTTGCGGCATCCGTTGCGGGCTGTTTCACCTTCACCGTCGCCTTCGAGAACATCACTTCGATCAGCTCCTCGATCTTGGCCATCACTTGGTGGCTACCAACACCCGTAAGAAAGCCAAGCGCGACATACACATAGTAGGAGGTCACATCCGCATCGCCGGTGCCGAGCTGCAGCAGTTTGCTGTTCATGAGGCACAGCAGGATGAGCGCCAGTACACCCCCTTGGAGCGGGCGATACAGGTACCACAAACTCCACACACGCACGTTCAACACCTGTGTCGGGTTCGTTGGTAGTTGCCCGTTGGCAGGGGTGTAGGCGTCGGCAAGTCGCTGGTACAGACCGCGCAGGCAGTAGAACGCCCCACCCAAAGCACCGGCCATGAACAGGCCATAGGTCACTGTGAGTTTGGGCCCTCCAACGAAGACCACATCGTTGACACCGGGCCTGATGCTCAAGCGGTCGGTGAAGAGCCAGAGCAGCGTGAACACGCAAATGGATAGTTCATAGGCTGCGATGCAAACGAGGATCACCAGATCCCAGCCTGTATGTTTCTGTGTGTTCATGTTCAGTGATGGCGAAATGATGAAGCTCATGTATTGGGCCAGCGGTAGGTCAGCACATCACTCAATGCATACCCGCTCATGCGCACGCTGTTGCTCTGGTTGCCGCCAAGTACATCCACCAGTGGGGCGCGTTTGCGCACGAAGAAAGCGACATGCCCGGCGCTCGGGTTGTTGGGGTCGTAGCGGCGGAACACCACAATGCACCCCGGCTGTGGCGCTTCGAGTTCTTTGCCCCAAGTAGCCCAGGACCGGGCGGCGGCCGATCGAGTACCGGTGATGCCGGCCTTATCCATGCACCAGTTCACGAACGAGGAGCACCAAGCCACCTCATCGGACCCGGCTTGAAGACCGGTCTTGGAGTGGTACTCCAGGATCCGTTGGTTATGGTTGGCGCCTGGCAGTTCGGCCACGCCCAACTCCTGCCGCGCGATCGCAAGCCACTCCGGCTCTGCGATCTCCTTCACATAGGTGGCCATCACCCAGCCATGCACATACCCGCCGCGTAGCCGCGCATTCACCTCCAACCAATTGTTCGCGTCAGGTCCGGAGAGCACGTCGAGCTCGGTACCCTGGAGTAGGCGATCCACGATGGGGTGATTGGTTCCCGGCCCTTGACGCAGGCGTAAGATCTCTGGTGTGGTGCGGTGGGTGGGCATTTTCAGGTCGTTTGTAATACCAATTGCACGTTGGTCAACAGTTCTCCGAGCACAGATCGAACTGAACGTGGTTCGTCTGGTTGGTGGTCGCCGTGTCGGCAATGCGCATAGGAGAGGCTATCGGGGTTGGTGGTGTAGTGGCCGTAGATCGTGCTCCGTCCTACTTTACATATGCCGCGCCTTGTACTTCTTGATGGGCGTACCGTTGATCTCCGTCAGATCTCCGCTCCACACCATGGTGTACATACGCTTGAGGTCTCTCTTGTCCAAGGCCGTGAGTTGGCTCTTCGAGCCGTAGTTCATGATCGATGTTGCGCGGCTCTTGCCGAACAACTGGCTCTTCCACTGCTTCTCGCTGAGGTTGGCGAAGAAGTGGCGCAGGCCGAAGACATGGCCCAGCTCATGCACGAGGGTCTCGAGTTGTTCGCGATCGCCCTGCTCGAACATCGTGGGGTAGATATACAGCACGCGGTCGGCTTCACCGGGAAAGAAGGCCGAGGCCAGCACGCAGCCGTCGTCATCACAGTCCCGGCGGTGCATGGCGATCTCGAAGTCATGCCCATCCCTCACCTCGCGGAATTTCACCGGACATGCATCACCCCACGCTTCGAGCGCTTCACCCAATAGGTTACGCATACCGTCCTTGGCGGCATCTTCATCATCGAACTGATCACCGAACGATCTGCTGAACCGCCAGTTGAGGGTGACGTTCTTGTCCCACAGCGGAATGTGTCCGTTGGTGGCATCCACGCGTATCTTCTTCGGATCACGGCCGTCCGGCTGGGCTTGGCCCTTGGAATCCGTTACGCAGGTGATGTGGTTGCCCGTTCCATACCGATGACGGCGTTCCTTGTTAGGCAGGAAGGTCTCGGACTTGAGCTTGAACGCGGGGTTCTTCTTCGGTCGGGTCTTCATGGTAGGGGGTTTACTGGTGCTCCTTGTAGGTTCGTTTGCTCGTCGCTTAATGGTCGCCCTCACGGCACTTGAGCATTCCTCACATTCGTCGGCACCGCACCCCCAATGTTCACCCCTCGAGGGATTGGCAATTGCTCTTGTATAAGGACCTTGGTGGCATAGCTCAGCCGCATGTGCGCAATTAACCGGTCCCCCCAACACACTCCCTCCCGGCTAGCCGGGAGGTGGGCATTTTTAGTTCTCCTCCAGAATGACTATGGCGAAGCGCTCTAATGCGTCTTCGCTTTTACGATACCCCAGCGGTAGGCGAAGATCACGAGGCCCGCTTTGGTCTTAATACCGAAGCGCGCGAAGAGCTCCTTACGGTGGCTTTCCACAGTGCTGGGCTTGATGCCGATGCGCTCCGCGATCTCTTCGTACATGTATTCTTCTGGCGCACACGCCAAGCGAATGATCTCCATCTCGCGCGCGGTGATGGCCGCTAGCACCTTGGCCTGTTGGCGTTCGAAGGTGGTTTTGGGGTCGCTGCTTGCGATAAGGGTCTTGCGCACCAGTTCGTTCTCGTAATAGCCCGAATCGCGCACACGGTCCAGGGCGAGTTTGAAAACGTTGGCGTTCACATCCTTCAGCAAATAACCACGGGCCCCGTTGCGTGTGGCGCGTATAACGGCATCTTCCTTGGCGTCGAAGGTGAGCGCGATGGGCCTGATCATGGGCCGGTTCTCGGCCAACCATTCCAGGGTGGCATAGCCATCCATCACGGGCATATTGAGGTCCACGATGGCGATATCCGCTTGGGCGCCTTCTTCCATGGCCTTTACCATTTGCACACCGTTCGCCGCTTCCAACACCACCTTGTAACCCTCGAATCCGTTCACCAAGGCAACGAGGGCTGTGCGCACCAAGTGATGGTCGTCTACAAAGGCAATGCGGGTAATTGGAGCGGGCTCTTCCATGGGTGGTGAACGATCGTGGTGCGCCAGCACGCGTGGATCAACTGATGTTGCTCTGTGCTTCGGTGATCACCTGTACAATACCCCAGCGGTAGGCGAAGATCACCAGGCCGGCTTTGCTCTTGATACCAAAGCGATCGAAGATCTGTTTGCGCCGGCTTTCGATGGTACTGGCGCTTACATCAAGGCGCTCGGCGATCTGCTCGTAGGTCAACTCCCCGGTGGAGCACACCTCTTTGATAAAATCCAGTTCGCGCGGTGAGATCTCCGAGAGGATCCTGGCTTTCTGGCGCTCGTAGGCAGTAAGGTCGTCCGTGTTCCCTTCCAGGTAGTGCCGCATCAATTTGCTCTCATAGTACCCGGCATCGGACACCCGGTCCAAGGCCCGCTTGAATTCGTCGGGGTCCACATCCTTCAACAAGAAGCCACGGGCGGCGGTGCGCATGGCTTTTACCACGGCTGCTTCGCTACTATCGAAGGTGAGTGCGATGGTGCGCACTTCGGGAAGGTTGCGGGCCATCCAGGCCAGCGTCTCGTACCCGTCCATAACGGGCATGCTCAGGTCGATGATGGCGATATCGATCCGGTGATCGGCGGTGATCCTATCGGTGAACTCCTTGCCATCGGCGGCTTCCATGACCACTTGGTAATCGCCGAACGAATTCACCAAGGCCACCAAGCCCTTGCGCATGAGGTTATGGTCATCGACCATGGCAACACGAACGAGAGGAGCAGGAGGTATCATTTTGAAACGGTGACGGTAGTGCCTTTACCCGGCACACTGTACAAATGGTATTTGAAACCGATCAGCTCTGCGCGTTTTCGGATGTTGCCCAAGCCATGCCCATCATGGCCTTTGCCGTTCTGCTCGAAGCCCACACCGTTGTCCTGGATGCTCAAGCGCAGGGTACCATTATTGCCCAACGTAACAATGATGCGGCTGGCCTTCGCATGCTTGAGGGCATTGTTCATGGCCTCTTGGAAAATACGGAAGAGCACCACCTTGTATTCGGGCGAAACGATCGGTTGCTGAACGTCGCAGAGGAACAGCACATCGCGCGTGCCTGGGCGGTGCAGGCGCGTGCATTCTTCTTGCAGTGCATCGGTGAACGGCCGTTCACGCAGGTGGTCAGCATTGAGGCTATGGCTCAGGCGGCGCAATTCGGCGATGGCCAGGTCCAAGGTGCTTTTCATATCACCCGCCACGGCGTTGTTGTTGGTAGAGACGATGAGCGCGCTGATATCCAGTCGCAAGGCCGTGAGCAACTGCCCCACATTATCGTGCAGTTCCATACCGATCTCGCTCAAGGTCTGGCTCACCACTTCGCGTTCCACTTTGCCCACTTCTTCGGCGTGCTGCATCTTCAACTCCACCACATCGGCCCGGTGTCGCATACGGCGCTGATGCACCACAATGAGCAGGAGCACCGCAACACCGATAAGTGCCAGCAGCGAGAGTGCCGAGATGATGACGATGGTGGCTACATCAAACGGTTGGCTCATGCAAAGCGACAGTGGTTGAAGTGCGCAACTGAAGACAGGCCAGACCCATGAGAACGTATTTGATCACGCAGAGCGTTCGAATTCCCCAATAGAGTTGCTGGGCGATATGCATGTCGGTATTGAAGAAATAGTTCATGGACCCGAGAAGCGGTGCGGCGCCACCGTAATAGACCACAACGGCCAAGCACAGCCAGAACGGAGTAGCTGCCAACAAGCGGCCCGGCCAGGTATTCACCACCTTCCAAAGCAGGAACAGGTAGAGACCCGCCAAGAGAAAAGCGCCTGCAATAAAGGAATAGGTAACGAAGCGGTCCTGCCCCCAAGCGTTCCAGAAGTCTATTCCCCAAAGAACCAAGAAGAGTACGATGATCACTGACAGGAGTCGCGCCTTGAGATGACCCAGTTCGCGCGCGATCACCATCAGGAGAATGAACTCCACCGGCCAAAAAAGGTCGTACAGCAGGATATTGTTGTATCCGGTCAAGAGTATCAACCCGCCTAACACCTCGACGACGAAAGAGAGAACGACCCACCATACAATCAAGACTGGCGTTCGGCCGCCACACCACTTCGTGTACAGCAGGCAGGCAAGCGCGAACAACGCGCCAGCATCGATCAAAAGCGGAGCGAGCGTCTTGATTGTATATGCAGCTTGTGCCGAAACTAGTCAAGGCTATTGGGGCGGCAATACATAATCACCTACACCCGGCGGACACATATTCCCAAAATCCGCACCATGCATGCGGAACAAGTTGTTGCTATCGTAGGAGTTATCTAACAGGTCACGGTAAGGGCCCGTGTTATTGCCTTTGGCGCGCAAGCGCATGGTGAGGCAAACACGCTGTTGCAAAAGACCCGCGTTATCGGGTTTGCCCACACAGCGAAGCACCACGAAGAGGGTGCTATCTCCATGGCCGGTTGAATTCTCTTGATGCAATAGAAGCAACTCGTCTTCCCAGGCCATTACTTCGGCACGGGGGTCTTTGGTATAGTCGACCACTTTGAACGATCCGCCTGAAGTATGCCGCACCCGCACCTTGCTGAAATACACCGAGTTGCTGGACGGCTTGTACTGGTAATTCTTTCGCCATGTGCTCGCCAACTGGGCGCTCAACGCCCCGTTCTTCAGAGCGTGAAGCGAATCCGGTAACTGGTAGTTGAACTTTTTCGGATCATTCGTTGCGGTGAGCTCCAGCACATTGATGCCAAAGCGCATCGAATCACCCGCCAAGCCATAGTCGAAACGCAGCGCATGCTTTTGTTCAGGGTCGGGAGTTACCAGATCTTCGAGAACGGACCACGCCAATTCCTGCTCAACATGCAACAATGGGATACCGGCCCCGGCGTCGTAGTTGTTGGTGAACAGTCCGATCGTGCGCCGGTATGTCGAGTCGAGCACGTGCATGGAATCAGCCGGTGCCGGGAGCAATAGTTCAGCCTTTGGTGGGTCGCCCGGAACGAGAGGCTCTCGGTTACTGACGCCACTTGTAAGCAACAGTAACAAACAGAGCAAAGCAAGAAAGAGCAGCGCGTTCAGTGTGTTGATCCGTGGGATCAGCTTTTGGAATTCCATGGTGATCATGTGGTCGTCAACGTTAATCGCCAGAACCATTGGTCGCCTCCCGGCTAGCCATGAGGCAAAGGCCCGCTTTTCATCCATCTACAGGCCTATTCGTGTATTCCCAACGCATGAGGGATCAGACTACCAAATACACGAAACCCCGCTTGTGGCGGGGCTTTCGGTAAAGACAGGAACCAGAACTTAGCAGAACTCCTCGTAGGCAATGGTCAGGTGCTCCGCGATCATCTGTGCGGTGCGGCCCTCAATGTGGTGGCGCTCAACGAAGTGAACGAGTTTGCCATCCTTGAACAGCGCAATGCTCGGGCTGCTTGGCGGGTATGGCAGGAAGTGTTGGCGGGCTTGCATCACCGCGTCGGTGTCCACACCAGCGAAAACGGTGGTGAGTTTGGTAGGTCGCTTCGCACCAGCGAGGGACATCTTCACGCCAGGTCGACAAGCACCGGCGGCACAACCGCAAACACTGTTCACCACAACGAGCACAGTGCCTGTGGAAGCGATGGCCTTGTCCACTTGGTCAGGGGTCTTGAGTTCTTCGAAGCCGGCATCGGTAAGATCGGCTTTCATTGGGGCAACTAGTTCGGCTGGGTACATGGGGGATATGTGTTACGTGTTGCGTGTTGGCGCGTTACGTGTTCCGCTTCAACAACGGGTGTTGGATGTGGGGTCAAAAGTACAGGGTCGATCAGCCTTGGCCTTCAACTACCTTAACGCCATGGCGGGTGAGGTGCAACGCTGGTTCGATGGACTTCCGGAGCATTGGCAGGAAAGGGCGCAATTGCTGCGTGATCTGGTGCTCGACGCGGCACCTGGGATGGCGGAGAAGTGGATGTTCAAGAGCGCACCGTTCTACCTGCATCACGGATGGATGTGCTACTTCTCCTTCAAGGACGATCAACTCATCATCGGCTTCTGCCAGGGCGCGCATATGCTGGATGCAGAAGCGATTTTCGCTCTTACCCTGCACAAACAGATCCGGCACTACCTGCCACCAAAACCACCCGCGCACTTCAACGAAGGAGCCTTTCAGCGAACGCTGATCGAAGCCGTTCACATCAACAAGATGCTATCGGAAGAACGTGCGGCGAAGAAGAAACGGAAGCGTTGATCGGCCGTTAGTGCTGGACGATCAATTTCGAAAACACCTGATCACGATCACTGGTCTGCCTTACGAGATAGAGACCATTCGACAAGTCACGGGTGTCTATAACCATTGACCGAAGCCCGTTAACCTGTTGTACCTGTGCAACTGCGCCGTCGGGGCGAATGATCTCCACACTTCCTACGAACCCTTCCGGAACAGTGGTACTCAATTGAACGGACAGATCAGCTGGGTTGGGAAACAAGTCGATGGCGTTGATCGCGCCTTCGTTGACACTGCCCGAACACATCAATGGAACCGCGACCACATTATCGATCATCCAGCCATCGAAGCCCGCTGAGTTGGGTGCGCCACGAAAAGCGAAACGCAAACGCATGGTATCGGACCATCCACCGCCGCGATCCTGGTCATCGTCGTGGAAGACACCAAGGCATTCGAGGAAGACATCCGCAGTGCGCCAACCATTTGTACGACCGGTGAAGAACGAACCGCTGTCCGTTGCCAATTCATTACTGTTATTGAAATAGACGTAATAGGCATCACTGAATGGAAGGGTGTTCCAGTCATACGTGATGCTGTTCTGTTTCTCGATCCATCCAAAGCTTTGCAGACTGTCCATGTCGGACCAATACTGGAAGCGGATCTCCTTGCCCAATATGTCGGGAGCGTCCACTACCATGGTGAATTGTGCATAGCACGTAGTGGAATCCGCATGAGGAAGCACTGTATCGGTAACCAATGCGTTCGGCTCTGACCACGCACTGGTGAACACATCCTTGTTCGGGTGCCCCACCTGCCAGCAACCTGCCGGGTATACACTGTCCAGGTGCAGTGGTTCGCCGGGTGTATCAAAGGTCATTTCGCCACCGGACACCTGAGCCAAAACGATGATGCTGGATCCGCAGAAAAGAAGCGTAAAGGATGTTCTCATGATCGGGGAATTTGTTCAGAAGACCACATCCATGAAAGAACCGCTGCCTAAAGCGCTCGCTTTTTCTTGAAGAACGCCTTGATCAGATCCGCACACGCAGGTTCGAGTACCCCCCCGGTAACCTGCGTCTTCGCATGCAACAACCCGCCTCCGAAACGGCGATAACCTACCTTCTCATCGAACGCACCGAACACCAAGCGACCAATATGCGCCCAGTTGAGCGCCCCGGCACACATCACGCAGGGTTCTAGCGTAACATAAATGGTACACTCGTGCAGATACTTGCCACCGAGATTTTCCGCAGCTGACGTAATGGCTTGCATCTCCGCATGGGCGGTAACATCGTTCAAGCGTTCGGTGAGGTTGTAGCCTTTGGCGATCACCTGGTCCCGGCAGACGATAACAACCCCTACCGGTATCTCATCATCGGCAAACGCGCGCTCAGCCTCGCGCAAGGCCATGCGCATGTACTGTTCATCGTTGGGAGCTGCTATCACTGGAGCAGCAGCGGACTGCGATACAAAATAGTGCCTTGGGCATCCCGCACCTCGGCGATCAGGGATCCCCGGGACAGGGCAGTTACATCCAATGAATTGTCTCCGTTGTACAGGGTCATGCCCATGACTTCGCGCCCTTGCGGGTCGATCAGCCGCAGTCTGTTACCGTTGCCTTCGCAGAATACGTTCAGTCGATCCGAAGCGGGTATCGGCGAAATGCGGATCGCTTGCACGGTCGCGCGTTCTTCAACCCCGATGTTGAAATCCGTTGTACAGCCTACATGGTGCGGGCTGTGCTCACTGTTGTCCACCACAATGTTGATATCGCTCGCGAAACCATAGGTGTAGGCGAAATAGAACAACATCATTTCGTTCGTCGTGCTTTCACCGAGATACACCAATTGCGGGTTATCGTGGTTCGGGTTCTGCAGATTGTCCACCGTGTTATCGTAGGTGGCCTCACCATGCAAAACAGTACCCGCTGGCAAGAAAATGGGGTTGCGGAACTGGTACATGCCCTGCCAATGGAAATCCCAATCCGGGATATCTATCAATGGAATGCTGTCGTTCGTTGGCGTGATCGCCCAGGACTTCATTCGCGTGCATATCAAGTGGGCATGCGGTCCAATAGCCGTGATGGTCACGGGAAGCGGAACGGTATACTGTGAGTGGAATGTTTTAACCTGGTTGGGCAAGATGACCAGCGGGCCATTGGTGAGCGTGGACGTGTGTTCAAGTGCTGCCGCAATGGAGATGTCGCGCGTGAACCCACCGTTTTCGAATTCGATCCTGATGCTGGTACTGTCCCCTTGCGGGCCACTACCAGCAGGGTAATGCACCTGGATCACCAGATCAGCGCCCGCTAACAATTTGATCCCCATTCCCGGGGGTGTATTGAGCACATCCGAACCCGGCACCCAGATCCCAACAAGTGGCGCCTCCTCCACACCGATGCCACCGAAGTTGGTGTAGCCGACACCGGGATCCGCAGCATCGAGCGCTTGTGCTTGTCCGCTGGTATCCTGAAAAACGAGCACATGATGCACGACCCCACGATTGCCCGGGATCACTTCGAGCCGCTTGATAAAATGGTCGGTGGGGTTGTTGATAGGGAGTACGAAACAGCGGTACAGGTCGGACGTGGAAACCGGTATTGTATAGGGCTCCATGATCGCTGTGATATCGGGATCGGTGATCACCACATTCTCCGTGTACACGGGAACTGGCGGGGCATTAGCCATATCCCCTTGCGGCCCGTCAGCTGCGGCCCACGCCGCAATGATGTCGATCTCATCCTGCGAAAGAGTGCGTTCGTGCGCGAGTCTCCGATAGTTCGGGTCCGGTGGCCAAGGTGGCATTACGCGCTGAGCCGTGAAGCCTGCCATATCCTCACGGGCGTAAAATGCCGCGCTATACGTTGTAAGATCCAAGGTCTCACCGCTGATGCCGCCAACATGGTGGCAACTGGTACAGTGGCTGTAAACGATGCACGCTACATCATCGGCCCAAGTGGGCGCTTGCGCATGGATAAGGAAAGAGTAGAGAACAAGACCAGAAAGTAGGAAACGCTTCATTGGAAGTGGCTTTCTGTCGGAAAGGTAGGAAGGTGTCCTTGCGCAACAACGCGACAGGCCATTCCAATTATCAAGCAACCGATGTTGTTCGAGCACTGGCCAGCGGCCGCTCATCCTCCAAAACCGCAACAGTACCTGCTTTGATATCCTTGATGTTCAGTTGCAGGTTTTTCCGGCCTTGCCATTCGTTCTCCTCCACCACGTACAACACGCTGAAAGGCTCCCCGCTCTTCACCAGTTCGAAGTGGTGCGCTTGCTTGAACGCGATGGCTTCGATGCGCTTCTGCGGGTGATCGGGATGGTGCAATTGCATTTTCAAATGGTCGTCGCCAACCGTTCGCGCATGTCCACTGTCCACAACACCTCGAGCAAGAAAAACAGGTCGCATGTTCTTAGGACCGAAAGGCGCCATGCGTTGCACATCGCGAACGAAGCGATCCGTTAGGCGATCAAGCCCGAGTTCCAGATCCACCTCCTCTTCCGGTATGCGCAGGTTGGCAGGCATGCGTTCGCGCACCACCTTCTCGAATCGTTCACGGAACGCGGGAACATTTTCAATGGGCATGGTCAGACCTGCAGCATACATGTGCCCGCCGAATTGATCGAGCAGGTCGGCACAGGCCGCTATCGCATCGTGCACATCGAACCCTTTCACACTGCGCGCGCTTCCGCTGGCTTTGCCGTTGCTTTCGGTAAGCACCACCGTAGGGCGATAATGCGTTTCGATGAGCCGTGATGCCACGATGCCAATAACACCTTTGTGCCATTCCGGGTTGAACACCACGGTACTCCAAGCATCGCGTAACGGGCCATCTTCATCGAACAACTCCATCGCCTGCCGGGTGATCTCCTTGTCCAGGTCCTGCCGGTGGCTGTTGTTCTTGTCGATCCGCAACCCGATCTGTTCTGCTTGTTTGACCTCGTGGCTCAACAATAATTCCACGGCCTGCTGCCCATGTTCGATGCGCCCTGCCGCATTGATCCGAGGGCCGAGCGTGAAGACCATGTCCATGATGGTGAGTTCGCGCTTGAAGTTGGCCATGCTCAGGATGGCTTGTATGCCTGGGCGGATAAGGCCCATGTTCATCCGCCTCAACCCATGGTGAGCGAGAATTCGGTTCTCACCATCTACGGGAACGATATCGCATGCCGTGCTGATGGCAACGAGATCCAGCAACGGTTCGAGCTCAACGAACGGAATGTTGTTGTGCTGAGCAACAGCTTGCACCAACTTGAAGCCGATGCCGCAGCCACTGAGCTCCTTGAAGGGGTACGCACAGTCGGATCGCTTGGGATCGAGCACGGCCACGGCATCCGGGATCGAGGTACCTGGCAGGTGGTGATCACAGATGATGAAGTCGATGCCCTTTTCAGTGGCATAGGCCACTTTGTCCAAGCTCTTGATGCCGCAATCCAACGCGATGATGAGCGTAATGCCTTGCTCCGCTGCACGATCGATCCCGAGCGTACTGATACCATACCCTTCGGCATAACGGTCCGGTATGTAATACACCATGTTGCCCGTAAAGCGCGATAGGAAACCGAACACCAAGGCCACGCTCGTAGTACCGTCCACATCATAATCCCCGTAGATCATGATGCGCTCACCCTCGCCCAAAGCTCGCTCGATGCGCTCCACAGCCTTGTCCATATCCTTCATCAGGAATGGATCATGCAGGTTGCTCAGGTCCGGGCGGAAATACACCGAGGCTTCGGCGGGCGAGTGTATCCCACGCTGTGCCAACAGTTCAGCCAATTCCGGCGGACAGCGATCGCTCACCAACCCAGCTATTTTCGACGGATCAGGAGCGGCCTTCAACCGCCAGCGCTTGCTTGTTCGCGTGATCATTTGCCGAAGGTAGATCGATGCAACACCATCCGCATTTTCGGTTCCATGGATCGCGGTTCAATGGCTGGTTGAAGCAACGCGGAATTGAAAAACTCCACGCTACTCCGCTTCCAACAACTTCTTCGCCTCGGCTAGTTCGGCCATGGCCTTTGCATCGAGCACGGGCATTCGGGGAGCCATCGCTTCGAGTTGTTCGCGCACCAATTGGTTCACGATCGCGCGACTTTCCCACTGCTCATCGGCAGGCACAACGAACCATGGAGCTTGCGAGGTAGCGGTTGCGGCAATGGCTGCTTCATAGGCCTTCATGTACGCGTCGAAATGCGCCCGTTCCTTCACATCACCCAAGCCGAATTTCCAATTCTTCTTCGGGTCGTCGATGCGCTCGAGGAATCGCTTTTTCTGTTCGTCCATTCCCATGTGGAGGAAGAACTTCATCACCGTAACGTTCACTGAATCCAGTTCCTTTTCCCACGTCTTGATGGCAGCATAGCGCTTGTCCCAAAAAGCGGTGTCCGCTTTAGCGGGATCGGTGATCCCATTGCTGGGGCGAAACTTCAGGTATTCGGGATGGACTTTCACAACCAGCACTTCCTCATAGTGGCTTCGGTTATGCGCACCGATGATCCCCGGTGCTGGCACCGCATTTCGATGCCGCCAAAGAAAATCGTGCGCCAACTCTTCCTTGCTCGGCTGCTTGAAGCTCTTCACCTGAACGCCTTGTGGGTTCACGCCCGTGAGCAGGTTCGCCATGCAACTGTCCTTACCCGCAGCATCCATGGCTTGGAAGATGAGCAAAAGCGAACGGGTGCCTTCAGCAAAGAGCAATTCCTGTAGTTCGCTGATGCGCGTACGATCGCGCTCTACGAGTTCCTTCAGTTCGCTTTTGTCAGGACCCTTGGCAAGTTCTGTACGGTGTTCCTTCAGCTGAAAACCAGAAGTGGTTATGCGGAAGTCGGCTGGGTTGAAAGGCATTTCGGGGGAAGTTGGCCGCAAGGTTAGTGCCCTGGCCGAGACTTTGTGAAACACAAAAGCCCCTTCCTTACGGAAGAGGCTTTCGCTCAAGAGTTCAATTCGTCTAGCGAAGCACTTCGAAGGTAGTGGCCTTGCCACTGCCAGCGCTCGTGCGTAACCGAGCACTGTACAGTCCGTTGTTCAATGCGGCTGTGTTCAGCGTTGCGATGGACCGGTTGCTCACGAGCGCTTGGCTCATAACCAGACGACCTGTCGCGTCGATCACGTCCAACGTTGCAGCGCCATCAATGACGCCAACAGGAATGTTCACCACATCGTTCGCTGGGGAAGGATAGGCTTGGCCCAAGCTGTTCATGGCCGCATCGAACTCCTCCACACTCACAACACCGTAGAACCAATCGTGGCTCAGTTGCACCATCAAGTGTGCAACGTTAATGTCGGCTACCTGCTCAGGTCCGATACCGAAATACACCACTTTGTGGTTGCTGGTCTGTGCGCGCAAGCCGCCGATCTTGGTGGCGTTGTAGCGCATGATGGGCACAGCAGGCGCGATGGGAGTGAACCGATCAGGGTAGGTAAAGCCACCGAACGCATCGATGATGGTGGTATTCGCAACTGTTCCGAACACGGCATCAGCATCATCGAACAGCACCTGTGTATCAGCGCTTGTTCCATCATCCACGAAATCGGCGAGGAGATAATCGGCGTAGAACGCCTGCGTTACGGGAGTACCGTAGGCACCGGTTTGCCCGCTTTGGTCCCAACCGATGTCCTGGCCAGCGATCATCAGGTTACCGCCGTTGTCCATGAAGGTACTGAGCACTCCGGCCACTTCATCCGTGTAGCTCGGGAAGGTCCAGCTGATGTTCAGGTAGAGGTTGTTGACCCCCACCAGCGCATTAGCCAAACCGAATTGAACAAAATCAGCACGGGTAGTGAACGCACGCGCACTCTCCGCTGCGAGACCGCCCAAATACAACTCCTCATGCGGCTCCGCTTGCGGGTTGGTCACTACCAGATCACGCACACCACTGATCACATGATAGACCGTTTCGAGCGCGGGTGCTCCACTATTGTTCAAACTGGTTACCACCAGGGTGTATTTCCCGATACCAGGGGTGCCATCCGGGGTGATCTGCACGTTTGCGCTAACCGTACCACCGGCAGGAACGGTGATCGTAACAGGGTTGCCCAAGTTGGTGCCATCCACCGTGAATTCCGACGACCAGGAAACAGGGGAACCGTAACTGATAAGCGTTAGGATGTACTGCTCTTCGGCACCCAAGCTGTTCGAGAATGTGCCGTTGAACGCGGTAACCGAACCCGTACTACCTGCTTGGAAAGGTTGAGCATCGCCATTGAAAGCACCGATCACCAACGTGGAACCGCTAACAGCAGCAATTTCACGTGCTTGGTACACCTCGGTCTGGTACTCGCCGATGAAGGCTACGACTTCGCAGTTGGTGATGTTCCATTCGATCGGCACGATGTAGCTGTATGTGCGCTCCACCAGTGTGCCAGCGGTTGGGCTGCCAATGTCTTCGCCCCATGTATCCGTGATGTGATCACGCAACACAGCCATGTGGTCATAATCCGTATGGTCACCATTGCCGTAATCGGTCTGCCAGCCGATGATGTGGTTCTCCTTTATGAGCACGCTCATAAAATCATTACCCGTAGCACTTTCAGCTGTGTAAAGTCCAACAGCGTGAACCGTCAATTCGCGGGTCACGTCATTAAAACTGCTCTCTACACCCACGTTCACTGGGCTGGGCATGGTGAGAACATCGTTCACAACACCCTCCCAGCTACCACGGCCATAGGACAATGCCCCAGCCAATGCATGTCGATCTACAGTTCCCGCAGGGTAACCAGTTACAGCCATTTGGGCATCGATAGCTGCACCGTCCACGGTACGGAAGTCGGGTTCGCCAGTACCTGGTACGGCATAGCCTCCAGCGTGAACGCTGATCGTAACGAATTGATCGCTCAAAACACCTTCAAGGCTTGCCGCTATGGCATGTCCCTCGGGGCAATAGCCGCAGTGAATGCCGGTGAATTCTTCAAGCAGGGCCGTGCGGTTCTCAGGTGCTGTACTTACCAGCGATTGCGCCAAGGCCATCGATGGGACCAGTGAGAATAGAGTAACGAACTTCTTCATGCGATCTGGGGTTGGGTTCGATTTGGGCGTTGAATGTAGCCGGAGGGGCATCGCGGACGATGCCTGCGTACGTTGAACCTTGGAGGGCTGATCGGGGCTTTTCAAGTTGGATCTACTATTGTTGCCCCCTTTTCCAGAAAGAACATGAACTCCCTGCGGATCTTTATCCTAGCGATCATACTCGTCTTGTTTCCCCTTGGTATGATGGGGCAGAAGAAATCGTTCACGATCGATACACGGCCCACAGGGGTGCTCGTATTCCTCAACGGTACCGAAGTTGGAACAACCCCCTTCGTGTACAAGTACGACAAAACACCCACCACCTCCACCACGATCGAACTGCGCAAAGAGGGCTGGGTGGCCCGCAGCGTGGATATGGTCATGATCCTCAAAGACCAGCAAGCCGCCAAACGCCCGCTGATGGTGAATTTGTACCGCGAAGGATCGACGGACGGCCAGCGCACCGACCTTCCGATCGTTACGCTCACCAAAACTATAGACCCGAACACCGCTGTGTTCGGAAAGATCGGAACGAAAAAGTTGACCAAGGATGCGCGAGAACTTACCGACCTGAACTATCCGGACCAATTGACCTCCGACATCGTGGGGGCCATTCGCAGTTCCTTCGCCCAAATGCATCAAGTACGCAAAGGCACACAGAAAGGGGACGATGAGCTCCGCCGCGCCAAGGTGTATCTATTGCCTGTGTTGAAAGACGTTCACATGGACCTGGTGGAATATGACCACCGGTACTACGGCAATGTGGACCTTTCACTTGAATGGCAATTCCTCAGCGGCATTGATACGGACAGCATTCTTTTCTCCTTGGAGAAAAAGACCACGTGGTCGGCCTTTATGGAGCCCCCGTCCTCCGTTCTGAACGGTGCTATGCGGGATGCAGCGCACCAGATGATCGATGAAGAAGGTCTGCAGGCAAAATTATCAAAGGTCTTCAACGATGGATTGGTGCGAAGCAAGGGTTCCGTCGTAGAGATCGTAAAACCAACCCCGATCGTCTTCGCCGGACGGAAAGACATGCTGGCATCTTTGGTAAAAGCGGTAGTTACAGTGAAAACCAAGGAAGGCCATGGTAGTGGCTTCCTGATCGCGAGCGATGGATACATCATCACAAACGCGCACGTGGTAGGAGACCAGAGCACGGTAAGCATCAAGTTCAACCAAGGTTTCACATTGGATGGACAGGTTGTAAAAGTGAACCGCGACTTCGACCTGGCCTTGATCAAAACACCCGGCAGCGACCTGCCAGCACTTACCCTTGGCGATGATGCCCAACTACTGATCGGCGAAGAGCTGTTCGCCATTGGAACACCGCTGGATGAGCAACTCGGCCAAACTGTAACGCGTGGGATCATGAGCGGCAAACGCGAATTCGAAGGCCGGACCTTTCTACAAACGGACGTGAGCATCAACCCTGGCAACAGCGGTGGGCCGCTGATCGATGAAGCGGGGAAAGTGGTAGGTGTCGCCACATTGAAGGTGCAGGAAACCGGCGTGCAAGGCATCGGCTTCGCGGTTCCGGTTGGAAAAATGCTCGAAATGCTGAATATTTCCATGGTCCTGCGCTGAACAGGCATTCATACTTCCACCAGCCGGGACGATCCGCACTTGACTGCGTCAGTGTTGATTTTCTCGCCAGTATCTTTCCGGCCTTATCGATCCAGACACATGAGGTATTCCAACGTGCTCCCTGTATGCATGGTGCTGCTATCAAGCTGTGCCAGCATGATGAACGCGGGCAAGCAATCACTCACTATAAACAGCTCCCCACAAGGCGCATTGGTATACGAGAACGGGGCCGAGGTAGGAACCACCCCCTACACATACAACTACGACAAACCTGAAGGTGGTGCGGTGACCCTGGAATTGCGCAAGGAGGGCTTGGAGAACAAGACGTTCGAGATCATTCCAGGCAAAAAGAACGGCATCCTGCTGGTCGATGCGTTGCTGTTGAACATCCCCTACTACCTAGGCGACAACAAGAGCACCGCGCTGTACAGTTTTCCGCAGAAGGAAATGTTGGTGAACCTGTACCGCGACCTTCCCAACGATGTGCAAGTCACTGATCTACCGGTAGTGACCATGGAGAACAAAATACAGTCGAAAAGCACGGTTGGCAAAGTCGGTACACGCAAACTCACCACGGACAGCAAAGAACTGAGAGACCTGGAGTACCCGGACCAAGTAACCAGCAGCTTCATGAGCGGCATGCGCGAGACGTATGTGAACGCCCAGAGCGTTCGCTTGGCGACGCAAAAAGGCGACGAGGCCATTCGCCGTTCGAAGGTGTACTTAAAACCGGTGCTGAAGTCCATCGACATCCAGTTGACCGAATTGGACAAGCTCGTTTATGGCACAGTGGATATGAACGTGGAATGGAAATTCATGAGCGGCATTGACAAGGACAGCGTTCTGTTCAGCTATGATAAACGCACCCGTTATCCGGTCTTTGCGGAGAATGCGCGGGATGTCTTTACCTCGGCTGCCAAGGATGCCGCTCGCCAACTGATCGATGAGGATGGGCTTCGCGAAAAGCTGGGAAAGTCATTCGACAACGGCCTAACGCGCAGCAAGGGCAGTGTGGTGCAACTGGCAAAACCGAAAGCCATTGCCTTCAACAGCCGAAAAGACATGTTGGCCGCGTTGGTAAAAGCAGTGGTTACAGTGGAAACCAAGGATGGCCATGGCAGTGGATTTCTCGTGACCAACGATGGCTACCTCCTCACCAACGCGCATGTTGTCGATGACCAGGGAACTGTGAAGGTAAAATTCGAACAAGGATTCACACTCGACGGCACCGTGGTGAAAGTGAACCGGGACTTCGACATCGCGCTGATCAAAACACCGGGCAGCGACATGGCGGCACTCACTGTCGGTGATGACGGAGCACTTCAATTAGGAGAGGAGTTGTTCGCCATCGGAACACCGCTCGATGAGAAGCTTGGGCAAACGGTAACGCGCGGTATCATGAGCGGTAAACGAGAGTTCGAAGGCCGCAGCTTCCTTCAAACGGACGTGAGCATCAATCCGGGTAACAGCGGCGGGCCGCTGATCGATGAAACGGGCAAGGTGGTTGGCATTGCCACGTTGAAGGTGCAAGGGACGGGTGTGCAAGGCATCGGCTTTGGTGTGCCGATGAGCAAGGCACTGGAGATGCTGAATATCGAGTTCCTGAAATGATCGCGCGCAACGTTCTTCTCGGAACTGCGCTGGCTTTTTCTGTAAACATGCTGGCACAAAGCAGCGGCATTCGTTTCATCTTCCCTGAATTCACCAAGGTGTTCAGTGGGAAGAGCATGTGGAAAAGTTACCAGTTCGGTATGGGCTACGATCACGACTTCAATGACCGCATCTCCATGGGGCTTGATGCAGTGATCGACCTCGCACGCGCAACCGAGAGCGACAGCCGCCCAATTGAATTGCCTTATGCCGGGCTCACCGCTGAGTATATCTCGACCGATAGATTCATCGCCTTCACGTATCGCACGTCATACGCTTTTTCGGATAACAGTGAGGCCAGCCTATATGTGGGCTCCTACTTCGGTGTGCGGGCGTTCACCCAGACAATGGATCTCATCTATGTGACCGACCCAAACGGCTTTTCAAATGGTAACGGCCCCTTCCTGCAACAGGTGGAAGCCAAGAAGACCTTGCTTCCCATCGGCCTGCGGCTAGGTATTCGTGGCTCCTTGGAAGGTGGGTTCGCCGACCTGTACACCCAATTCGGCTATACCATCGGTGGCGGCGAAAGCGTATTTACGGAATCCTATCTCACAGGCCCGGAATTCGATCTTGCCAGTACGAGCATCACCGTGGGGTTAGCTTATGGCTTTGGCTGGTAGACCATGAAAATATTTCGCTTGCTCCAGTTGGTCGTGTTCGTATGTGCGACCATCGCAGAAATGCGCGCACAAGCTACGGGCCTGAACTTTGGATCGGACTTTCGCAAACGGAACATCTCGGACGATGACGGACGGCAGATCACGGCTGCCTATTTTCTATCCGTGCAGCACGACTTCAGCGAACGGGTCGGTATGGGGATCACAGGGGCCTACCTCGACGAAGGACGGCCAGGCTTCGAGGTCATCTACGACACCAAGTATTTCACATCGAACAACGAGCGCACGTCCTTCTTTCTGGGCTCTTTCCTAGGCTTTCAGCGCCTATCCACCTACGTCTACAACAGTGCGACCAGCCTAACCGAGGATGTAAGTCGCACTCAACTTCCGATCGGCTTACAGTTCGGTTTGCGCGGTGGTTTGCCCGGCTACTTCGGCGAACTGCATGTGAAGGCCGGTTACAACATCGGCAATGGCGAATTCGGTGACGGACTCCCGAACGCTCCGTCTACGACCCCGCTCTACCTCAGTTTTGGTATTTCTTATCTTGGTTTCGGATGGGAGCATTGATGGTACGCTCGCTCCAATTGCTCTTGGTGGTGTTCACATGTGCGTCCATCACAGAACTGCGCGCACAAGCCACAGGCCTGAACTTGGGAGTGGACGGGCGCATAAGGAACAGCTCGGATGAT